>CAZVAH010000049.1:0-8361 GCA_964625035.1 uncultured Bacteriovoracaceae bacterium
TTGTAAGTGAGCGTGCAATACAAGCCCCCCCTACAATAGAGGGTCCCAGTATCACTAAGCTTGGTCTGGATACGACAAGATTAAGCAGAACGCTACTAAGAGCATTAGAAGCAGAAGGGTTAGGTGGTGCAGGTGGCAGGGGGATAAGCACCGTTGATGTGAGAGAAACAAATAGGGGCCTTGCAATTCTATTGGGCGATGAAATCCTTTTTAATCCAGGTTCTGCTGAGCTGAAAGGTGTTGCCATCCCGATTTTGTCCTTGGTAGCTAAAGTGATTAAAGATACGAAGCTTCTTGTATCAATGGAAGGGCATACAGATAATACGGGAGATATCGCAGCTAAATGGAAGGTATCCTTTGCAAGGGCTATGTCTGTGGTGGATTATTTTGTGTATGTCTCGGGTATATCTCCAACAAGGTTTTGTGTATCAGGGTATGGCCCAACAAGACCTGTGGCAGACAATAATACTGCAGATGGTAGAGCAAGAAACAGACGGGTAGAAGTGGTATTATTAAAAGATCGTTTTTAGGAGGATAGCATGGCAGATGAGCAAGAGGAAGTAAAGGTTGAAGCTCAGGAAAAGGTAAAGAAATCACCTCTGATGCTTATTGTGATTATATTACTTGTAGTAATATTATTAGGTGGGGCGGCTGCTGGGTATTTTCTCTTTATTGCTCCAAAGGATGGAGATACTGCATCTCAAAGACAGGTTGTGCAGCAACCAGTGCAGAAATCATATCCCGTGGCTCCTCAAGGGGCCTTTGCTGGACCTATGGGACCAATCAAGCCCCTTGATACGTTTATTGTGAATCTTACAGATGCTTCTGGAACCAGATATCTAAAGGTTATTGCTCAACTTGAGTTGAGCAGTGAGATGCTCACTACTGAAATAGATACAAAGATGCCACAAATAAGAGATGGAGTATTACTGTTGCTTTCGAGTAAGTCATTTGATGATATTTCAACAGTGGCTGGGAAGAGGACACTTAAGCGTGAGATTATAAATGGTGTGAATAGATGTCTTTCTACAGGACAGATCCTCAGGGTATATTTCTCTGAGTTTGTAGTTCAATAGGGAGTTTATATGAGCCAGGTACTTACCCAGGACGAGGTAGATGCCCTTTTAAAGAGCGTTGCAGGTGGTGAAGGTGAGACAAAGGCCCCTTTGGATGAAGGGGCCAAGGGTGATATCATGCCCTATGATTTTGCAGCTCAGGATAAGATTATCCGGGGGCGAATGCCTACGCTTGAGGTGATAAATGATCGATTTGCCAGATTTTTTAGAAACGCCCTGTCAACCATGCTCAGGCGCATAGTTGATGTTACCCCTGTATCACTGGATATATTGAAATTTGGTGATTTTATGCGGTCACTGCCAGTACCCTCTAGTATACATATAATAAAGGTTGACCCCTTACGTGGCAACGCCCTTGTTGTACTAGAGGCAAAACTGGTATTTGCACTGATAGATTGCTTTTTTGGTGGTAGGGGGACAAGTGGGATAAAGGTAGAAGGAAGAGAATTTACTGCAATAGAACAGAAGATACTCTACAAGGTAGTAGATTCAGCTCTAAAGGAATGGGCCAATGCATGGCGCCCGGTACATGATATCCAGTTCTCGTATGTAAGGGGAGAGATGAACCCCCAGTTTGCAGGGATTATTCCCAATGAAGATGTTCTGGTAGTGGTACAGTTTGAGGTAGAAATGGATGAGGCTACTGGTAATACAGTGCTGTGTATACCATATATGCTTTTGGAGCCTTTAAGGGATAAACTCTATGCGACCTTTCAGACTGAGGAAAAGGTAGATGTTGATATGGATTGGCTCAATCGCCTTAAGGAAGAGCTTTTGAGGGTGTATGCGGATCTAGTTGTAGAGTTGGGCAGCACTCGTATTACCGGGAGGGATTTAGCGCTACTTAAAGTAGGTGATGTGATACTTTTAGATAAAAACGCCAATGATTTGCTTTTGGTGAAGGTTCAGAACATACCAAAGTTTTATGCAAAACTTGGGAAAGTAGGAGAAATAATGGCTGCGCAGATAGCCGGGTTTGTGGATAAACAGCTTTATTAGGAGGGGATAATATGGCAGGCAAGGTAGAAGAGGACAAAGAAAACCAGGAGGTTATATCTCCAGACAAGGAAGATGGCCCAGCATTAGAAGAAGAGACCCAAGAGGAAGCAACTCGGGCATCTAATGAAGCAGATGAATCAGAGGATATAAAAGAAGCGGAGGGTGGAGAAGGTTTGGATGATGTAATAAAAGATGGTGAAGAATCTTTAGATGCAGATCAGGACTCACTTGCTCAGGAGCAGGAAGAAGCCATTAAAGAAGAACAGTCAGGACAAGAGCCTCATCTTGAGGAGTTAAAGAAGGAGGAGAAAGTATCTACCCAAAAGGCAGCGCGAGATCTTGATTTTGTACTTGATATACCTTTAGATGTGACTGTGGAGATAGGCAGGACTAAGATGATTGTAAATGATCTTCTACAAATGGGCCAGGGCTATGTTATAGAGGTGGACAAATTAGCAGGGGAGCCCGTGGATGTCCTTGTAAACAACAAGTTGATAGCTCGTGGAGAGGTGGTAGTGGTAAGCGATAAATTCGGAATCAGAATAACAGACATAGTGAGTCCTTTAGAGAGGGTAAAGAGATTACGGTGAAACTGTGGCTGTGCATAACAATTTTTTTTGCTAGTCTTCTTTTTCCAAGGTGTTCTTTTGCTTTTGGGAGCCCGTTTGTAGAGGAAGGCCTTAAGATGTTTCTTGTGCTTTTCGCTGTAGTATTTCTATTGATCTTGTTGGCCTGGGCATTGAAGAGATACGGCCCTGTTGCCAGGGCAAAGAAGTCATTAGGGCTTGATATACTAGGGCAGATAGCATTGAACACTAAGGCCAGTCTTGCCTTGGTACGGGTAGAAAAATCCCTGTTGCTTATCGGAGTCACATATAACAGCATAGTGCTTATAAAAGACCTGGGTAAAGACACGTTTGACGATGATATCAGAACAGCAGGCGTAGATAATAAGTATGATGTCTAAAATCTTTTATACATCTATATTCTGTATACTTGGTGTTATTCTGCTTCCCCATTTGTTGTATGCCCAAGGCATACCTATCCCTAGTGTAACCCTTGGAGTTAAGGATGTGGATAATCCCAATGAGGTAGTAGGAGTATTACAGGTCCTGTTTATACTTACTGTTTTGGCCTTAGTTCCCTCCATCATGATAATGGTAACCTCATTTACCAGGATAGTAGTGGTCTTAGGCTTTTTAAGACTGGCTTTGGGGACCCAGCAGATGCCTCCTATGCAGGTGCTTACCGCCTTGGCCGTATTCCTTACGTTCTTTATTATGAGTCCAACAATAGGTAGGATCAATGAAGATGCCATGATACCTTATAAGAATAGCTATATTACTTTTAATCAGGCATTGAAGAGAGCAGAAGTGCCTTTGAGGGAATTCATGTTCAAGCAGACCAGACAAAAGGATCTGTCTTTATTTCTTGGTATAACATCGGGGAAGAAGCCACAAAATAAGGAAGATGTCCCGACCAGGGCATTGATTCCTTCATTTATGATAAGCGAATTAAAGACTGCATTTCAGATAGGCTTTATCTTGTTTGTTCCATTTTTAGTGATAGATATGGTAGTGGCTTCTATCCTACTGTCCATGGGTATGATGATGCTACCACCTATCATGATATCATTACCGTTTAAGATAATATTATTTGTCATGGTGGATGGTTGGAATCTCCTGGTGGGTTCTCTTATAGAGGGGTTTATGTAGATGACACCAGAGGTAGTGACTTCTATCATGGCCGGCGCAATAAAGATGGCACTTATGATAGGTGCTCCCATGCTTATTTTAGGGCTTATTGTCGGCCTTATAATAAGTATATTCTCTGCAGTGACCCAGATTCAGGAGATGACTCTCACATTTGTCCCTAAGATCGTTATAGTGTTGACAGCTCTACTCATGTTTTTGCCATGGATTATAGATAAGATGACAACCTATACCATCAATCTATATAGCAGCTTACCTATGATTGTGAGATGACTCAGGTAATAGGCATAGCATGGGATGAAATAATAAGATTCGTATTTGTCTTTGTAAGGATAGGTATTATCTTTGCTGTAGTCCCTTTCTTTAGTGTTGAGATTGTCCCTAGAAGGATTACCGCGATCATTGCGTTTATGCTTAGTCTGGTCCTTTTGCCAGTTGTGCCACCATTCCCAGTTAAGATAGGGGATATCAATGCTATCTATGTGATATTTGTACTCTTACATGAGTTTCTTATTGGGCTTGCTCTTGGTCTTTCCATAACTATAATATTTGCAGGTGTTCAGATTGCTGGCCAGATTGCAGGTTTTCAAATGGGGTTTGCTATAGCAAATGTTATAGATCCCATGACAGGGGTTAATGCTCCGATCACGAGTAACTTTTTATACATAGTGGCCTTTCTTTTGTTTCTTACCTTAGATGGTCACTATATCTTGATTAAGGCCATGGTAGAGAGCTTTAGTGTGGTGCCAATAGGGGATATATTACCGGCCAAGGGTTACTCATATGCAGTTATAGTATATTCAGCACGGATGTTTACTATAGCCCTGAAGATCGCAGCTCCTATAATAGGTGTGCTTTTATTAGTAAATATTTCCTTTGCCCTTACAGCGAGGGCAATGCCACAGATGAATGTGTTTCTCATGAGTTTCCCATTGATTATCTGTGCGGGATTATTCTTTATGGCCATTGTTGTAAAGATGATGCCATTTTTATTTAGCGGGCTTATTCAGGGTGCATGGGAATTTATGAGGGCTTGCTTAAGGCTGTTCTGATGTAATCTATTCGCTTTCAGCAAAGGCAGTACATAACATATTGTTTTTATCTTACATATAGGGATCCTACTAAATCGCGAGGTAAAAAGTGAAGCTAATTTTCTTTGCCCCTTGATTGGCTCAAGATTGCTCATGATTTATAAAAAGATTTGAGATGCTCTAAAATAGCTGGTATATCTTAAATATGAACATAATGGTTGAGATAAGCTTGTATCCTTTACGGACAGAATCACTATCCGTACCGATAAAGGCATTCTTAGATGAGATTGCCTCTGTACCTGATTTGGAAGTTCAGATAGGGAATATGAGCACTCAGGTAATAGGGGAGGCAAAGTTGGTATTTTCCTCAGTGGAGAGAGCCTTTTCAAAGGTAGCAAAAGAGGATGAGTGTGTAATGATATTAAAGGTTTCCAATGCGTGTCCCTATAGCCCGCCGGATCAAGAGTAGGAGCTGAGACAGTCATGAAATGAGCCTTTGATCTTTACGAAAAATATCCTTAAATGCCCCGCCTTGTAAGCGGGGATGAATGGCAAGGATATTTTTCGTAAAACTCAAAGGGAATAGAAATCTTTTTGGGGAGTTTGCGGGGCTTCACTCTCAACCAGTATAGTGAGAAAAAATTTACCCAATAAGTGAAAATTTCTTCAAATCCTTTTTCTTTTAATGTTTACCTGAAGATAAAAAATATATATAATTTGGTTAGTTATAATGTTTAATCTCTAGGTATAATATTTGCTTTAAATGCGTTATTAATTCTTAACAATGCAGGTGAATTAGTATGAGGAGGGGGCAATGAATCGAATATATCTATCTTTTATCTTGGTAGTCTCTATAATCTCTATCTTGGCAATCAATGTGCATGCAGATGTGCCATATCCAGAAGCACCAGTGGGGGTAGATGTGTATGCTTATGGAGATTATTGTTATTTGGAGATGAGTGCAGGGGTTCCTGTCCTTCCTAAGAACTACACAGGTAGTTCTGTATGGAAGTATTCATCTAATCAATCTGGGAATATATGGATAGATAATAGCCCTAAAGAACTCTATGGTGTGACAGGCATGAGTGTGGATAGGGCATGGGAGATCACAACAGGCAGGCCTGATGTTGTTATAGCAATAATTGATAGCGGAATAAAATGGGACGAGAAAGATATTACCAATAAATTTTATCTAAATAAAGGGGAACTGGTAGCCCCAAGGGATCTGGGAGGGGAATGCATCTCATATGATGAGGGATCAAACCCTTTAACCTATTGGGATTGCAATGGCGATGGGGTATTTAATGCTAGGGATTATGAAGGCCTTGTATCAGATAATAATGGTAATGGTTTTATAGACCCGGAAGATATTATCAGAGCCTTTTCAGATGGGGCAGATGGTGATGGTAATGGGTATGTAGATGACATATGTGGATGGGATATGGTGGATGATGATAATGACCCATGTGATGATGTAAGATATGGTCACGGTACAGGTGAATCTGAAGATTCATGCGGGGAGGCATATTCAGATAGAGAAGATGGTTTTCCAGGAACATGCCCAAATTGTATGATATTGCCTATTAGGGTAGGCCTTAGCTTTATGGCCAATGATATGGATTTTGGCAGGGCTGTTATATTTGCGGTGGATAGTGGTGCAGATATAATACAGGAGGCATTGGGTACCATTAATGGATCCAGGTTGGCTCAAGATGCCCTGGATTATGCATATTATAAAGGTGTGCCTGTTATTGCATCAGCAGCAGATGAAGAGAGTTTTCATCAAAACCTACCTGCAGCACATGAACATACAATTACTGTAAACTCTGTGACAAAATATGAAGAAGGTATGTCTCCAAAGTCTTATCTATACCTGAATGGATGTACAAACTATGGCGGCAAGATAGATGTAGCAGTATCTTCTACATCCTGTTCATCTGAGGCAACAGGAAGGGGAGCAGGTATTGCAGGGCTTATCGTATCTGCAGCAAAGAATGAAATAGCAAGGGGTAATATGGATACACCCCTGTCAGCCAATGAGATAAAACAGATTATCACGATGAGCGCAGATGATATTGATTTTAGCGGCAATTACTTAAGCATCTTTCCTGTATTTCCAACCAGGCGATTCCATTCAGGGCCTGGCTGGGATCAGTATTTTGGCTATGGCAGGGTCAATGCCGGTAAGGCTGTAGAGATGGTAAGAGATCATGAAATACCTCCTGAGGCAGACATAACCAGACCAGGATGGTTTGAAACACTTGACCCAAGAAAGACACCAGAGGTGGACATTGTAGGCTCTGTTGCTGCAAAAAGGGCCGAGTCATATTCTTGCACATTAGAGTATGGCTATGGCATTCAGCCAAGGCCCGATGAATGGAAGAATCTAATCCCCAAACCAGTTACCTTAGATCACCCCATCATTGATGACGTGCTCTACACATGGGATATAAGTGATATAAAGTGTCCGACTTCACCGCCTCAAGGACCAGATGATTTTACTGTTACCTTAAGATTGGTTGTCAAAGACAATAATGGAAATACAGGAGAGTGCAGGAAGACCTTATATATTCACCATGATCCTGACCTGAAGCAGGGCTTTCCCATAGCGCTTCATAGTAGCGGTGAGGCAACTGTCATTATGGCTGACCTTGACGGGGACAATATCGATGAGATGATAGTTCCTACAACTGATGGCATTATTTATGCCTTAAGGCTTGATGGTACAAATATAGATGGCTGGCCCGTGCATACAGATCTTCTGGGATATAGATACGAGTTGTCAGATGCGTATACAAAAGGAGATATTGATGATTGCATCTATGAAGGGATATCTCCGGCAGGTGTAGCCATCGGTGATTTAGATAGAGATGGGGATTTAGAGGTGGTTGCATTTACCTTATATGGTAAGGTATATGTATGGGAACACGATGGGATCCCAAGAGATGGTTTCCCAGTATCTTTAAACCCTGCGTATTCACTGAATCCTAAATATTCTTCTGAAAGGCGAGACAAGTTTAACAGGAGACTCTTTGGGGCTATGTCTACTCCTGTATTGGCTGATCTTGATAATGATGGCAATCTAGAGATCATCTGTGCAGCGCTGGATAACCATGTGTATGTATGGAAGGCAAGTGGAGAAGATCTACCTGGATGGCCTGTACTGGTTGTAGACAAGACCATGTTCGCTCTGGTGGATGAAACTACTCACAAGATCAAGCCATTTGATGAAGACAAAACTTATTATACAGGAAAGATCGTCTCATCCCCTGCAGTAGGGGATATTAATAATGATGGCTACCTAGAGATAGTAGTAGGGACTAACGAGCAGTATGATGAGCCAATGAATGTCACCTTATCAGACGGTTTAATTGGTCTCATAGGTAAACTTGAGCTGATGGGTGGGAATGCAAGGCTACATGCCCTCCATCATGATGGGGATCATCATTCGGAAGGGCCATATGTTGAAGGCTGGCCAGTAAAGATAGCCCTTTTGGAACCCGAGTTGCTCCCTTATGTGGGTAGTGGCACACCTCCCTCTCC
>CAZVAH010000050.1:0-8228 GCA_964625035.1 uncultured Bacteriovoracaceae bacterium
CTTGTCGGCTGTGGTGCTGCAGCCGGGATTGCAGCGACGTTTAACGCCCCGATTGCAGGGGCCATGTTTGCCTTAGAGATTGTGCTTGGCGAGTTTGGCATTGCTACCTTCAGCCCCATAGTGATTTCATCTATCATGGCAACGGTAATCTCCAGGATATATCTGGGGGATTATCCCGCATTTATAGTGCCTGAGTATACCTTGGTGAGTATATGGGAAATTTTTCCTTATATGGTACTTGGTGTCGTTGCCGGTGTTATTGGCGTTGTATTTACTACTACTCTGTACAAAACAGAGGATCTCTTTGATTCTATAAAGATCCCTGATTATGCAAAGGCATCTATTGGTGGCTTAATGATTGGGGTTATAGGTATATTCTTCCCGCATGTCTTCGGAGTTGGTTATGATGCTACAGGACTTGCCCTCTTGGAGAAGCTTACCTGGTATATGATACTCTCTCTTATCTTTATGAAGATACTTGCTACATCGATTACAATTGGCTCCGGGGGTTCAGGAGGGATCTTTGCTCCCTCCCTTTTTATTGGTTCTATGACAGGTGGGGCCTTCGGATACCTTGTCCATTTGATGTTTCCATCTGTTACAGCCACATCAGGGGCATACAGCCTTGTGGGTATGGGGGCAGTAGTTGCAGGAGCCACGCATGGCCCGTTTAGCGCCATACTTATTCTATTTGAAATGACAGGGGATTATAAGATCATTCTTCCTCTGATGCTTTCCTGCATTATAAGCAGTATTATAGCCATGCATATTAAAGAGGGGTCCATCTATACATTAAAGCTTATAAGAAGGGGAGTAAACATACAGTCTGGTAAAGAAGTGAATATCATGAAATCCCTCTTAGTAAGGGATACCATGATAAGTAAAGTGGAGACCATACCTGAGGATATGCCTCTCAGAAGATTGCTGGATTTCACCCTTTCAAGTAAACACTCTTGTTTTCCTGTTGTTGATAGAAAAGGATCGCTTACTGGAATTGTAACCTTCCAGGATTTTAAAGAGATCCTCTTTGAGGAAAGCTTAAGAGATTTGGTGGTAGCAAAAGACCTTTCGGTATCTAATGTTATTACTATTACTCAAGATGAGAATCTAGATGGTGCCTTAAAGAAGATGGGGTTCAAGGGCATAAGACAGCTTATGGTAGTTGATAAGAATGATCCAAGGAAGATAATAGGGATACTCTCAAGGGCAGATATCTTTGCTGCCTACAATAAGGCACTGGTAGACAGATCGCTAACAGGAAGCATCCAGGGAAAAGAAAAGTCCGGTTAAAGAAAATAACCTGAGAGAGTTATAAATAAAGTTGACAGCGGCCTTTTGCCTCTTATCCTTAATTGATAAAGACTCCTCGGGGGTTATTAATTGTCAGATAAGATACTCGTATGTCCAAGATGTGCTACAAAGGCCGATCCTGCAGACAGGTTTTGCAGACAATGCGGGTGTAATCTGGTAAAGCAAGAAAGAGTAGGGGAGCATAAGTTTATAACCGTACTTTTCTCAGACCTTTCAGGATATACCACCATGTCTGAGGTGGTAGACCCTGAAGAACTTAAAGATATCATGTACAAGATCTTTGGAAGGGCGAGCGAGATAATAGCCCAATACGGAGGTATAGTAGAAAAATTTATTGGAGATGCGGTTGTGGCCTTATTTGGCGTATATAGAATGCATGAGGATAATCCTGTCCGTGCGGTACGTGTGGCCTTGGAGATTCATAAGAGCGTTGATCTCATGAGCGAAGGTATTGAACGGGCTTACCACATACCTTTAAGGATGCATACTGGCATCAATGCAGGTGTAGTACTTATAGAAGAGGCAGGCTCAAGTTCTTTCTCTCAGGGGGTACTTGGAACCCCTATCAATATAGCCTCTAGATTATCCCAAATGGCCCCTCCAGGAGAGATCCTGATAGGAGAGAGCCTTTTTCCTGAGGCAAAGAGATATTTTGATCTAGAGGATATAGGAATGAGGCGTGTAAAAGGTATTAAGGATGCCCTTCATGTATACAAGGTTATATCTGAAAAGGTGACACCCCTTGCTATCCACAGGGAAGGTGGCCTTGTCTCTACTATGATTGGCCGTGAAAAAGAGATCGCTATCTTAAAAGAGAAAAGCGCAGGATTAAAGCAGGATATAGGATCTGTTATATGTATACGAGGTGATCCGGGGGTTGGAAAGAGCAGGTTAATAGAAGAGTTCAGGAAGTCTCAGGGGGGCAGTGCTGTCACCTGGTATGATGCAAGGTGTTTTGATTATGCAAAAGATATCCCTTACTTACCTATTGCAGAGATAATAAAGCAGATATTGGGTATAAAGGGTACAACACCAATGCGAGAAAAGTCTCCTTTGGTAAAACAGAAGCTTAAAGATATTACAGGTACGGATGCGATATATCCATATTTGGCAGTATTTTGTGGGCTTGATGCCAAGATAAAAGATTCAGGCCCTGAGGTATTAAAGGCCAGGCTTTTTGAGGCAGTCTTCTTACTGGTATCTAAGATTGCGCATCATCACCCGATTGTTATCTGCATAGAGGATATCCAATGGACAGACCAATCCTCAATCGATCTCTTGAGGTTTTTATTATCAGATGATCAGGGTTCATACCCCTGCCTCTATATCTTGAGCTATAGAGTCGAGTCTGATTTTTCTCTTCCCGACCATGAGATTCAGCTTAAGGACCTTTCCCTTGGTCAGGCAGGGGATATGATAAGATCCTTGCTGGAGGTAGAGAACGTAAAAAAAGAATTGATAGATTTTATCTATGAAAAGGCAGGCGGGAATCCGTTTTATTTAGAAGAGGTTCTCAACTACCTTATTGAAAAGGGTATTATAGATTCTAAGACAGGGGCGAGCGCTGCCACTAATATCAAGACATATGGCATCCCACTTACTGTAGAAGGCGTTATTGCATCCAGGTTGGACGGCCTTGACCAGGGATGCAAAAAGATATTGCACGAGGGGGCGGCGATTGGGAAGACCTTTTCTAAGGATCTACTTAAAAAGATCACACGCGACCCAGAAGAAATGGACAGGCATTTAAACACCCTTGTAAAATTAGGCCTGCTAAGGATTATCCAACAAGGAAGTGGAGAATATGCCTTCAGGCATGCTTTGACCCAGGATGTGGCATATGAGAGCATGCTTAAGCGAGATAGAAGATCTCTCCATGGAAAGGTAGCCAATGCCTTGAAAAATGCCTTTGGTGATGAAAAGGAAGGGATGTGTGAGAAGATTGCCTATCACTTTGGGCTTAGTGGGGACCGGTCCAATGCCATCATGTATAATATTATGGCAGCTAAGAAAAATCAGTCATCCGGGTCCCTATTTGAGGCGGCAAATCACTATATGACAGCCGAGGCATGCCTTAAAGAATATATAGATTATCCTATGAGAGATGAAGAACTTATAGATGTATGGGAGGGTATCTGGGCGTGCACAAAGATATTCAACCCTGAAAAATCAATCCATGCGCTTAAAAGATTGGCTGAGTGCTATAAGGAAAGGGGGGAGAAAGATAACGAAGCCTTTTCCAGGATAAGGCTGATAAACACATACTCTCAAAAAGGCCTGTTTGAAAAGGCCATTGATACATTTCACAGTATCTCCCATTTGGTAAAAGAAGATCCACTTATGAGAGCTGCTGCATCGACTGCAGTTGCCTATACCTACACATACCTGGGCAAGCCAAACATAGCGCTTAAATATCTGGGTGAAGCAAGACCTCTTTTTAGTAATGATCATAAATTTTTCCTTGGTGTGAATTATATAACCACCCTTACTGCCATGGTATGGAAAGGCGACATTTCTGGCGCCCTTTTCTGGTACAAAAAGACTCGTGATATGTATGGTGGCGAGAGTGATATAGATCTTTTGCTGCTTGCTGATATATGGTTAGGCTATGTCTATTACCTTATGGGCAGATTTGCAGAGGCAAAAAGGATCTTTGAAAAGTGTTCTAAGACAGAGCAGATGTTGGGAGCGCTGGCCGGAGGGGTATCATATATAAGGATTCAAAGCGCCATATACTTTTATTCACTCTATATGGGAAACATAACAGGAGCAAGGGCTGAGCTAGATAGGTTTACAGAGCTTTCCAAAAACTTTCATATAGAAGGTGTTGAGGCCTTGATTGCACTTTATAAAGGATGGATCTTAGAAGAGGAAGGCCATCTTGATCAGGCAAGAGAGCTTTTTGAGTATGCCATCCCTGTCTTAAAAAAAGGGATAGCAAATCGCCTGCCGTATGCCCTGAATGCCCTTGGGGAGGTATGTCTTCATACTTGTGATCTTTCCTATGCCAGGCTTATGGCAGATCAGGGTATAGAGTGGAACCTTGAAAATGGAAACAATGACCAGCTTATATGGTCATACAGGCTTATGGGTAATGTATGTATTGAGCAGGGGGTATATGAAAAAGCCAAAGATAATCTCTCAAAGGCTCTAAGCCTATCCATAAAATTCAATATGCTGCCAAATACTGCGTGGACACTTGCCTCATGGGGTGTTTTCTGGAAGAAAAAGGGTGATGATAAGATGGCAAATATATTCTATGAAAAGGCCATTTCCATGTGGGAGATTATGAATAATCCATATCAGATGGCAAAGACCAAGCAAGGCCAGATAATCTCTACAAGAGGATAAACCTTCTTGTCTGTTACCCCTAATGGTAGGTGGTATATTGCGAGAGCTTTACACCTGTCATTGCGCGGAGTCCGCTCAGGCGGACGACGAGGCAATCCCATTGATTAAAGGGGTGTGGGTTCGGATTTGGGCCATGGGCAAGATATCTTGAGTTTTGTGTATGTTTGGCCTTGACATGAAAAGGCTTAATATACTAGCCATAAAAGCCATGCCTAACTGTAGGCTCTTTGTTTTTTTAGAGTTTTTAAATCATGATTGCAAGCGGTAAAGGAGTGTAAGAATGGGTAGACATAAAAACAAGGTATCAGGATCATTGGCTACAAGGGCAGTACATGCAGGTGAGGGAAGGCAGAAGTATGCAGACTCCCTGACAACACCTATAGTACAGACATCGACCTTCACCTTCAAGGATAGCAAAGAGATAGAGGCCTATACCAAAAACAGTAAAGAGCGTTTCGAATACGGCAGGTATGGCAATCCCACCGAGAAGATCGCGGAAAGGCGGCTGGCAGATATGGGAGGGGCTGAAGACTGTGTCGTATTCTCCTCTGGCATGATGGCTATAACTACCACCATCCTCTCTCTCGTCCATACTGGTGACCATATTGTCGTAACTGATGACAGCTATAAGAAAACTTTAGAATTTTGCAAGTCTTACCTGAAGAGATTTGGTATTGAATGCACTATAGTGCCTTTTGGGGATTATGAGATGCTTGAGGCATCCATAAAGAAGAACACACGCTTCATATTCTCAGAGTCCCCCACAAATCCGTATTTGAACGTCTTTGATCTTGTTCTATTGAAGGAGATCGCAGAAAGGCATAACGTTATGACCATGATTGACAGCACCTTTGCAACGCCTTTGAACCAGACGCCTTTAGATTTTGGCATAGACATTGTCATACACAGCGCCACAAAGTACCTTGCAGGCCATAATGACATCATGGCAGGTGTTGTTATAGGCAGGAGAGACCTGATTGAAAAGATACGTGATCTCCACAAATCAATGGGTGGATTGATTGACCCCCACTGCTGCTACCTCCTCCTCAGAGGGCTCAAAACCTTTCCTTTGAGGGTGAAGATTCAAAACGAATCTGCTTTGAAGGTGGCTCGATTCCTTGAAGGGCATCCTGACGTGGAGAGGGTCTACTATCCTTTTCTTGAGAGTCACAGGCATTACAAGATAGCAAAAGAGCAGATGACAGGAGGAGGCGGTGTGGTGACCTTTGATATGAAAGGCGACATGGAGAGTGCGAAGCGATTTATGGACTCCCTTGAGATGATCTATATCGCGCCGAGCTTCGGGGGTGTAGAGAGCCTCATCAACCATCCTGCAACTGTGAGCTATTATGATTATTCAAGAGAAGAGCGGTATGAGTTAGGGGTCACTGATACCCTTTTCAGGCTTGCCGTTGGGATTGAGGACGTAGATGATATTATCGAAGACCTTGATAGGGCTTTTTCTTAGGCGAAGCGCTAGGCAGAGTCCTTTTTAGATAAGGTGCTTATTTTTATGGGAAAATGAATAGCAAAAAGGCTGTTGCCCTTTCTGTTATGGCATCGCTTTCTTTCCTGAGCAGTCCTGTCTTCGGGAGGAACCATCGGGAGGGCCTTGAGCCTCCCCTTTGTATGCAGAGCAAATGTAAACAACCATGTTTTCAGCCGCGGAGATAGGCATTATGTTTGTCATGGTGACCAGACATGGGACAGAGATCGCGGTCAATTTTCTCAAAGATGTATTGCAAGAGGTGAATGAGAAGGTTGCAAGAGGTGAAGGGGTGATCCCCAATGAGAAGATACGGTTATTCTGGGATAACATCCCGCTCTGGTATAATATGAAACTCTTTAACTATTTTGAAAAATGGGATGCCGTGGTGGTGGCTGAAACATATTCTGCAGCATGGTCGTTGAGGATGGATCCGAATAAACCGCTTGAGAGCATTGCATATAAGACCCTTGTCTCATACCCATTGGTATCCTGTGTGTCTTTGCATAAAAGGCTGGAGCTGATTATGAATGCCGTAAGGGACTATAAGATTGACGGGGCGATTCTTCATTCAAACAGGAGCTGCAAACCCATTTCAATGGGGCAGATGGATATCCAGAAAGTCCTTGCTGAGGAGCTTTCTGTGCCAAGTGTCATGTTCGATGGAGATCATATGGATGGGGAAAAGTTTTCCATGGCTCAATTTCAGACCAGAATTGATGCCTTTATGGAGATGCTTTTAGCAAAAAAGGATAAAGGGGGCTGAGAGATGAGCAATATCTGTTATATGATCTGGAAGATAAAGTCGGAGTAGTGCAGGGTATTCCAACAACCTAGCAGGTGTGGTAGATATGCATCAGAGGAAGAGATTATGAATGTAGCCGGGATAGATATCGGATCCATAACCGCCAAGGCAGCCTTTCTGGCAGATGGCAGGATACTCGGGACTAAGGTGACATTTACCGGATACAATTCCGAGCAGGCAGGAAAGACGGTATTTGAAGACCTTTTAGAGGAGCTCAATATGGATGTATCCTCTATCCACAGGGTGGTGTCCACTGGCTATGGCAGAAATAGTGTGAAGTTTGCGGACAAGGCCATAACCGAGATCATCTGCCATGGCACAGGGGCCTATTATCTGAGCCCTCATGTGAGATCAGTCATAGATGTGGGGGGGCAGGACAGCAAGGTCATAGTGATAGGCCCTGATGGCAATGTGAGGGACTTTGTAATGAATGATAAGTGCGCGGCTGGCACCGGCAGGTTCCTTGAGGTGATGGCAAGGGCCTTGAAGGTAGATCTGGACAACTTTGGTGCCATATCCCTAAAGGCTGATAAGTCCTTGAAGATAAGCAGTATCTGTACAGTATTTACCGAGTCCGAGGTTGTCTCGCTCATATCAAAAGGGGAGAGCAGAGAGAACATCATAGCAGGTATCCATGAGTCTGTGGCATCCCGGGTTTCTTCCCTGGCCAATAGGGTTGGTGTGATAGGTCCCATCATGATGACTGGAGGGGTCGCCAGGAACATAGGGGTAGTAAAGGCCCTGGAAAAGAAGCTCGGCATGCCCATTGAGGTCTCAAAGTTTGCCCAGGTCAACGGCGCCATAGGGGCAGCGGTGATGGCAATGAGGCTTTGAATTAGGTTGAATTAGGGGTCACATCTTCATATGTCATTTATTAGGGGGATACGGGATATCGGTGACCAATGGGGGACAGATCTTGCCAGATTGTTGCCCGAAGCCGTTTTTTGCTAAAGCAAGAATTATGCTGAATAGTATTGGGATTAGCTTTTTATTCTCTTTTTCAGTTCTTTTATGAGGGCTGTACAGACCTGGTTGGCATCCGCGACAATGGCGACATCTGCCATCTTCATCATAGTGGCGTTGGGGTTTTTGTTGACAGCGATGATGAAGTTAGCGCCACTGATTGCAGCGGTGTGCTGGATGGCCCCGCTGATGCCAAAGGAGAACAGGACCTTTGGTTTGATGGGCTTGCCTGCCTGGCCGACTAGTGCTTCGTGGTCGACCCATTTGGAGTAGACCACGGGCCGGGTAGCTCCGACTTCACCGTCCAGGAGT
>CAZVAH010000051.1:0-8219 GCA_964625035.1 uncultured Bacteriovoracaceae bacterium
TAGTAGAACAGACTGAGAGGGGTGAAAGATCCTACGACATATATTCCAGGCTGTTAAAGGACAGGATTATAATGTTAGGCGGTGAAATAAATGATGAGATTGCAAATCTTATAATAGCGCAGCTGCTTTTTCTTGAATCTGAGGATCCTGACAAAGATATATTCTTTTACATAAATTCTACTGGGGGAATGGTAACATCAGGTATGGCGGTATATGACACTATTCAATATGTGAAACCAAAGGTATGCACTATCTGTATAGGGCAGGCTGCATCCATGGCAGCTGTACTCCTTGCATCAGGCCAACCTGGTATGCGTTATGCGTTACCTCATTCCAGGATATTGATTCACCAACCCCTGGGAGGGGTACAGGGGCAGGCCACGGATGTTGATATCCAGGCCAAAGAGATATTAAGGTTGAAAAATGAACTTGCGGAGATATTATCTATGCACACAACGCAACCGATAGAAACAATTAGGCAGGATACAGAAAGGGATTTTTATATGGGTGCACAAGATGCTGTCTCTTATGGTATAATAGATTGTGTGATAACACAAAGACCTATTGGGGAAACAAAAGAAAAGGAGGAAGGTAGTGCCAAAACTTAATGGTCCTAACGGACAAGGGCTGCGTTGTTCATTCTGTGGGAAATCTCAAAATGAGGTAAGAAAGCTCATTGCTGGACCTGATGTGTATATATGTGATGAATGTGTAACGCTTTGTAATGAAATTATTGCTGAAGAAGATAGCCATTATAGATATTTTAAATCCACTGCCCATGTCCCAAAGCCCTCTGAAATAAAGGCTATATTGGACGAGTACGTTATAGGCCAGGAACGTGCTAAAAAAATATTATCAGTAGCAGTGCATAACCACTATAAAAGGATAGAGTCAAATGCCAATCCAAAGGGTGTAGAATTAAGTAAGAGTAACATCCTTCTCATAGGACCCACAGGTTCAGGTAAGACACTTCTGGCACAGACGCTGGCCAGAATATTGGATGTTCCCTTTACCATAGCAGATGCTACTACATTAACAGAGGCCGGTTATGTGGGAGAAGACGTAGAGAATATCATAGCCAATCTATTACAAAATGCAGATTACGATGTAGAGAAAACACAGCGGGGTATTGTATATATAGATGAGATAGATAAGATTGCCTCTCGTGGCGATAACCCGTCTATTACAAGAGATGTCTCTGGCGAGGGCGTACAGCAGGCATTGCTGAAACTAATAGAAGGTACTATTGCAGCCATTCCTCCCAAAGGTGGAAGGAAACACCCCCAACAAGAGTTCATTCAAGTGGATACTACAAATATCCTGTTTATATCTGGTGGGGCATTTGTGGGTCTGGATAAAATTATATCTCAAAGGCTAAATAAGAAGACGATAGGATTCGTCGCAGACATACAGAGCAAAAAAGAAAAAAACATAGGGGAAATTTTAAAACATGTGCAACCTGAAGACCTCATTAAATTCGGAATGATACCTGAACTTGTTGGTAGGATACCTGTTGTGTCTACACTTACGGAATTAGATGAAGAGACCTTAATTACTATACTTAAAGAGCCAAAAAATGCGCTGGTAAAGCAGTATCAAACGCTCTTAGATCTTGAAGGGGTTAGCCTTAAATTTAGTCCTGAGGCCTTAAAGGCCATAGCTGAAATGGCGATGAAACATGGATCGGGCGCAAGAGGCCTTCGTTCTATCATGGAGAATATAATGCTGGATATCATGTATGATATCCCTGATATGGAAGGTGTAGAAGAATGCCATATAGGGCAAGAGGTTGTATTAAATAAACAAGCACCGGTCATCGTGTATGAGAGAAAAAGAGTCGAGCATAAACTTTAATCATGACAGACCAGCATTCGCTACACATTTATCCGTTACTCTATCTTAAGGATATAGTGGTTTTACCACATATGATCCTCCCCCTGTTTATAGAAAGAGAGGCATCCATAGTAGCAGTAGATGCTGCATATAAAAGTGGGAATAACATTGTAGTATGTTGCCAAATAGATCCTAATGTAGAAAACCCAAGTATGGACGATATATCTCATGTAGGGGTGCTTGCCAGTATACTCCACTTGATACGTCTTCCAAATGGGAGCCTGAAGATATTTATAGAGGGTGAGAGCCGCCAGCATATAAAGAAATTTTTGCCAAATTCTGATTATATTCTAGTAGAAGCAGAGACTATGTCTGACAGGATAGGGGACGAAAACAAGGCCGAGGCAATTAGGCGTCTAGTAGTGAAAAGCTTCAAGGATTATAATAAAGTCTTTGAGGACCGTATAGACAAAAAAATCATGGATAAGATTATCTCAGAGGAGAATCCATCTGCCCTTCCAGATATGATCGCTTCTTACATAGGGATGAAGAGTGCCACCCAAAAGGAGGTGCTTGAAGAGACCGTTGTAGAAGACAGATTGCAAAGGATATATACCTTCATATTAAATGAGATAGAGATATATAAGATAGAGGAACGGCTGCGGGCTCATGTTAAAGAACAGATCGGCTCAACACAAAAATATCACCTTAATGAACAGGCCAGGATGATTCAAGGAGAGATGTCAGATAATGAAGGGGCTTTAAGCGAGTGTGCAAAGTTAGAACAGCACCTTAAGAAAAAGAATATGCCTCAAGCAGCCAGGGAAAAGGCCCTATCTGAATTGAAAAGGCTAAAAATGATGCCACCGATGAGCGCTGAAGCAACCGTGGTGCGTAATTACATAGACTGGTTCATAGGGCTACCTTGGAATGTGATGTCCCAAGAGAAAAGCGATATTAAAGAGGCCGAACAAATCTTAAATGAAGATCATTATGGTCTTGATAAAGTCAAAGAAAGGATATTGGAGTATTTAGCAGTTCATCACTTGGTTGGCAAGGTAAAAGGCCCTATCCTGTGTTTTGTCGGCCCCCCCGGGGTAGGTAAGACATCCCTAGGGCGCTCTATAGCAAGGGCTACAGAGAGGAAATTCGTCAGGGTTTCTTTAGGTGGTGTAAGGGATGAGGCAGAAATTAAAGGGCATAGACGTACTTATATAGGGGCATTGCCTGGTAAGATTATCCAGGGCATTAAACGTGCAGGCACATCCAACCCAGTATTTTTATTGGATGAAGTTGATAAAATGAGCGTTGATTTCCGAGGAGATCCATCTGCTGCGCTACTCGAGGTCTTAGATCCAGAACAAAATTATTCCTTCAGCGACCATTATATCGATATAGACTATGATATTTCCAAGGTGATGTTTATCACCACAGCCAACAATCTATATGCAATCCCTGCCCCTTTACTGGATAGGATGGAAATAATAAGGATTGAAGGTTATACAGTTTATGATAAGCTTCAGATTGCAAAGCATTTCCTTATCCCCAAGCAGATAAAAGCGCATGGCCTGTCAGGCAAGAATGTGACCTTTACCAATAAAGCGACTAATACTGTAATTCGGGAATATACTAGAGAGGCTGGGGTCAGAAATATTGAAAAAGAAATTTCTTCCATATGCAGAAAGATTGCCAAGAATCTAGTGCAGGGATCTAATGGGGGTAAGCTAAAAATCACAGAGTCAAGGGTACATCAACTTTTGGGGGTGCCTAGATATAGGAGACCCTTGCGGGAAAAGAAGGATTTCATAGGTATGGCCAATGGCCTTGCATGGACTGAAGCAGGAGGGGAATTACTTATTGTGGAAGCCTCAGTCCTTCCAGGTAAAGGCAAATTGCTACTGACAGGAAAGCTGGGCGAAGTAATGCAGGAATCTGCTCAGGCTGCCATGAGTTATGTCCGCTCAAAAGCTGATCAACTTGGGCTTGCTCTTGACTTTTATAATAAAATAGATATCCATATACACATACCGGAAGGTGCCATCCCAAAGGATGGCCCTTCTGCAGGTATTACTATGGCAACGTCGATTGTTTCTGCTCTTACTAAAAGATCTGTAAAGGCCAGTGTTGCCATGACAGGTGAGCTTACCTTAAGTGGGAGGGTGCTCCCTATAGGCGGACTCAAAGAAAAATTGCTCGCAGCCAGAGAGGCTGGAATGGAAATAATAATAATTCCACAGGAGAATGAAAAGGATTTGAAAGAGGTTACGAAAAAGATTGTAAAGGATTTGAATGTCCGTATGGTAGAACACATGGATGAGGTAATTAAATATGCCCTCAATTGAGGTGTTGACAGTAAAAATAAATACTGTTAATTACTAAATGCCTTTATAGTAGGGCATAAAATAAAATCTAAGGAGGTACGTTTTGACAAAGACAGAATTAATTGGGACAGTAGCGAACAAGGCAGGATTACCAAAAGCTGCAGCGGAGAAAGCAGTAAAGGCTACCATTGATGCTATTACAAAAGCACTTAAAAAAGGCGACAAGGTTACATTGGTCGGCTTCGGGACATTTGAGGTGACCAAAAGAGCTGCTAGAAATGGCGTAAACCCTAGAACAAGAAAGCCGATCAGGATTAAGGCTTCCAAGGGTCTTCGTTTTAGGGCAGGAAAGGCTTTAAAAGAGACTATAAATAAGTAAGCCCGCTAAATGAGGGTACAAAGCTGGGCGGGTAGCTCAGTGGGAGAGCATCGGCCTTACAAGCCGGGGGTCACAGGTTCAAATCCTGTTCCGCCTACCAATGGCTAATTGAGTAAGGGGGCGTAGTTAAGCCAGGTTATAACGCCGGCCTGTCACGCCGGAGGTCGAGGGTTCAAATCCCTTCGCTCCCGCCATACATTTAAGCTCATATCTACTCCATTGAATTGGGGTGGATATGGGTTTTTGTTTTTATGTGATACTTTGTTATATAATACTTTATTTTTAATTGGGGTTTTAAAGGGGCTAGGCCCCTTTAAAAATTTATGAAAGCTATGGCCCATTCATCCGCTCGCCCGCTGAGGCTGGAAAGGCGTGGCACTTAAGGCAGCTTTCGTTAAAAAGACCCTATATATCTTTTCTACTGATAGGATTATTTTATAATCATGGAAAAAAAGAAAGGCATAGCGCTGTATTCGGGTGGCCTAGATAGTATCCTGGCTATAAAGATTATACAAACCCAAGGAGTTCATGTAGATGCACTCTATTTTGCCACACCTTTTTTTGGATTTAACGCCTTAAGGAATCCTGAAGATTTTAAGATGACGCATCTTCACAAATATGGGATATATCCTCATATCATAGATTATACAGATGAGCTTATCAATATACTTATAAACCCAGCCCATGGATTTGGGAAGCATATGAATCCTTGCATAGACTGTAGGATCGGTATGCTCAAGGCTGCAAAAAAACTCCTAGAGGTATTTAATGCATCCTTTATAGTTACAGGGGAGGTATTAGGACAGCGCCCCATGTCTCAAAGAAGAGACACTCTGGATATGATTGTAAAGGCATCTGGACTTACAGATATATTGCTTAGACCTCTCTGTGCTAAACGTATGCATCCTACAAAGCCAGAGCATTTAGGTATAGTAGATAGAGAAAAGTTGTTAGACATCACAGGAAGAGGCAGGAAATCTCAAATATACCTGGCTGAGATGTTTGGCATAAAGCCGCCCAATATCCCTGCCTCTGGTGGCGGATGTATGTTGGCCAACAAGGAAATCGCTATAAAGGTAAAGGATACGATAGACAGGTTTGCGCCACAGCCCCCTACCAAATATGACATTACGCTGGATATAGTTGGCAGGAAATTTATCTTAGACAGCTCTACAGTGCTCGTAGTCGCAAGAAATGAACAGGAGAATGAAATACTAGCTGGTATGAGATACCCGGGAAACGTGTTTATAAAGATAGCAGGCGTACCTGGCCCCTTAAGTGTGCTGAGGGGAAAGACAAACCAGACAAATCTGGAGATTGCATCAGGTATATGCCTCAGATATACCAAGGCAAAAGGAATAAAGGGCTTAAATGCCCTATACGGTACAGATCCTCACCAGATAAAACAGACTACTAATATAAAACTGATTTCAGATGAAGATTGCAAAAGCTTACAGATTGACTTTGATATGGCAGATTAGATATAAGCCCATATGTTATGGCATATTTCTTATGTGTTATAGGCATGGTTCTGATAATAGAGGGGATTCCATATATTATCTCTCCTCAAGGGATGAGGACTCTGGCCAGACAGATAGATAGCATTTCTAATAAAACCCTTCAGATAATTGGGTTAATAGCTGCCCTTGTTGGGATTGGAATTGTATATATAAGCACTTTTATTGGCATGATGTAGGTCCAGATGGATTTAGAGGCTTTTAACTACAATTTACCAGAAGGATTGATAGCTCAATATCCTTTAGCCCGGGG
This sequence comes from uncultured Bacteriovoracaceae bacterium, assembly GCA_964625035.1. Classification (GTDB taxonomy): domain Bacteria; phylum Desulfobacterota; class Desulfomonilia; order UBA1062; family UBA1062; genus JAGGYK01. Next base: position 6,304 of record CAZVAH010000051.1, read on the forward strand.
TACAGAGAGGCTCATTGTAGTGGATAAGGCAAGAAAAAGGATACGTCATAGGTCTTTTATGGACCTTCTAGGCTATATAAGAAGCGAAGACTGTATAGTGTTAAATAACTCTAAGGTAATACCTGCTAGGCTATCCGGCAGGAAATCTACTGGTGGAAAAGTGGAAGTGCTTTTGGTGAAAAAGGCGACAGAAAGGAAGTGGTGGTCTCTGGTTAAGGCATCAAAGACTCCAAGGAAAGGGACACATATATACTTTGGTAATGGACTCAGTGGCATTATAGAAGAGAGGCAAAAAGATCTATTTTTAATAAGTTTTTCAAATCCAGATGCCGTACTCTCTTCTGGGCAGGTCCCTCTCCCGCCCTATATACATAGGTACCCAGAAGAAATAGACTCTAAGTCATATCAAACCGTATACGCAAAACATAACGGCTCTGTAGCAGCCCCTACAGCAGGCCTGCACTTTAGTCTGTCTTTCTTAAATACCTTAAAAGATAAAGGGGCAGAACTGGCATGGATTACTCTTCATATAGGGCCCGGGACATTCAGGCCTGTGCGTGTAAAAAGGATCGAAGATCATTCTATGGAAAAAGAAGATTTCTTTGTTTCAAAAGATACAGCAAATGTAATCAATAATGCAATCAAGCAACAAAGGAGGATTATTGCAATAGGCACTACAACTACCCGGGTAATAGAGCATCTCTTGAAAGAGAATGGGGAAATTGTAGAAGGCCCCGGCTCTACAGGGTTATTTATATATCCAGGATTTAAGTTCAAAGGAGTAAAGGCATTGCTCACCAACCTGCATCTACCCTGTTCCACGCTACTTATGCTAACAAGTGCATTGGGGGGGCAAAAACTGACAATGGAGGCTTATAAAGAAGCTGTGATGAGGAAATACAGGTTTTTTAGTTATGGCGACGCCATGTTCATCTTTTAGTTATAAATTAATAGCCAGCCAAGGGCTTGCAAGAAGAGGTAGGATCAAAACACCTAAAGGTGTAATCGAAACACCTGCATTTATGCCTGTAGGTACACAGGCTACAGTAAAGGCAATGACCCCTGGCTGTCTAAAGGATATAGGGGCTCAGATTATACTCTCTAATACATACCATCTACACATGAGGCCAGGAGAAAGGATTATCTCTTGTACGGGTGGGTTGCATAAGTTTATGGGGTGGAAAGGCCCTATCCTTACAGATAGCGGTGGATTCCAATCTTTTAGCCTTGGGAAGTTAGTAAGGATCTCAGATGAAGGGATATATTTCGCATCCCATATAGATGGCTCAAGACATATGCTTTCTCCAGAAAAGGCTATAGAGATACAACAACTACTAGACCCTGATATTATGATGTGTTTGGACGAGTGTGTATCATTCCCAAGTACAAAAGCCCACATAAAAGATGCTGTAAGACGTACCTCTATGTGGGCTAGACGTTGTCTTGCTGCAAGGAAGGAAGACAAGCCCTTATTTGGCGTAGTCCAAGGCGGGGTATATCCTGACTTAAGGGCAGAAAGTGCTCAGGAAATCTCTATGCTACCCTTTGAAGGCATTGCTACCGGAGGTTTATCCGTAGGCGAAGATAGATCACTTATGTTAGAAACATTAGATGCTACGCTACCTTATATTCCGCATGAAAAGCCAAGATACCTCATGGGGGTAGGCACCCCATTAGATATCGTAGAGGCTGTAGCAAGGGGAATAGATATGTTTGACTGTGTACTGCCTACAAGAAATGCCAGAAATGGGATGTTGTTTACCAAAAATGGCAAGATATCTCTAAAACAGGCCAAGTACAAAGAAGACAACTCCCCCCCGGATTGCAAATGCAATTGTTATACATGTAGAAATTTTACGCTGGCCTACCTGCGACACCTGTTTGTATCACATGAAATCCTTGGATCTATCTTGAAT
>CAZVAH010000052.1:0-8214 GCA_964625035.1 uncultured Bacteriovoracaceae bacterium
AAAGAGGTAAAAGATCAGGTAAAAGATGCCATCTATAAGGTTGAAAGGATGATAGGGCTCAAGTTTGGGGACCCGGAGAATCCCCTGCTCTTTTCAGTACGCTCAGGTGCGAGGGTCTCTATGCCTGGAATGATGGATACAGTGCTTAACATAGGGCTTAATGATGATACAGCAAGGGGATTGATAAAATTGAGTGGAAATGAACGTTTTGCCTATGATTGCTATAGACGGTTTGTGCAGATGTATGGTGATGTGGTTATGGGGGCAGATGGCCATGAATTAGAGGCTGAACTCACGAAGATCAAAGAAAATAAGGGTGTAGCACTGGATACAGATTTAGATGCAGATGACTTAAGAGACCTGGTATACATCTTAAAAGATAAAGTAGAAGACCTTACCGGGAACAAGTTTCCGTTGGATCCAATGGAGCAGTTATGGGGGGCTATAGAAGCAGTATTCAGTTCATGGGATACGCCCAGGGCCATCACTTATCGCAGGCTCAATAATATCCCTGATGATTGGGGCACTGCGGTAAATGTACAGGCTATGGTGTTTGGCAACACGGGTGATGATTCTGCTACAGGTGTGGCATTTACAAGAGATCCTGCTACAGGTGAGAATATATTCTTTGGAGAATACTTAAGAAATGCCCAGGGAGAAGATGTGGTTGCTGGAATACGCACGCCAATGCCTGTAAAAAAGATAGGTAAAAAAGACCCCTCGCAGATCTCTTTAGAAGAGGTTATGCCTGAACAATACAGGCAACTGGACGAGATATACAATACATTAGAGAAGCATTATCGTGATATGCAAGACATAGAATTTACCATCCAGGAGGGAAATCTGTGGATGCTCCAGACCAGGACTGGTAAGCGCACCGCAGCTGCTGCGGTAAAGATAGCTGTAGACATGGTGAAAGAGGGCCTGATTTCAAGAGAAGATGCTGTCTTAAGGCTGGATCCTGAACAGATCGATCAACTCTTGCATCCAATGATCGATCCCAAGAGCAAAAAGACTGTAATTGGAAAGGGACTACCTGCATCCCCTGGCGCTGCTGTGGGTGGAGTCGTTTTTACAGCAGAAGATGCCGAGAGATGGGCTGCTGATGGTAACGATGTTATATTGGTCCGGATGGAGACCTCTCCGGAAGATATCCATGGCATGGATGTTTCAGAAGGGATACTTACTGCGAGGGGTGGTATGACATCCCATGCAGCAGTTGTTGCAAGGGGTATGGGTAAGTGTTGTGTGGCTGGTTGTGGCGATCTAAATATAGATTATGACAAAGGGATATGTAGTATTGGGGGCCATGTTATAAAAAAGGGAGAATATATTACATTGGATGGGTCTGCTGGTGAGGTAATTTTGGGAAAGTGTCCAACAGTGGTGCCCTCCCTTTCCGGCGCATTTAGCACCTTGATGGAGTGGGCAGATGAATTCAGGTCTTTAGGGGTAAGGACCAATGCGGATACACCCAAGGATGCAAAGACAGCCAGAGATTTTGGGGCCCAGGGGATTGGTTTGTGCCGTACAGAGCATATGTTCTTTGAGGGGAACCGGATACTGGCGGTAAGGGAGATGATCCTCTCAGATGACGAGGAAGGCAGAAGATCCGCCCTGGCCAAAATTCTTCCTATGCAGAAGGGAGATTTTAAAGGGATTTTCAAGGTGATGGACGGGCTACCTGTAACCATAAGGCTTTTAGATCCTCCCTTGCATGAGTTTTTACCCAATACAGATGATGAGTTAAAGGAAGTGGCAGATAGCTTGCATACAGATGTGACTGTGGTAAGGGCAAAAAGGGATGCCCTGCATGAGGCCAACCCCATGTTGGGACACCGCGGTTGCAGGCTTGGCATCACATTTCCTGAGATATATGAGATGCAGGTAAGGGCAATTATGGAAGCTGCCTGCGAGGCGATAAAGGAGGGGATTATAGTTGAGCCAGAGATTATGATACCCTTGGTAGGCCATGTAAAGGAGTTGGAGATCCTTAGAGAGATGACTGTAGAGGTAGCTAAAGATGTTATGGGTGAATATGGTACCACTATTGAGTATAAAGTAGGGACCATGATAGAGCTCCCAAGGGCTGCGCTCACTGCAGATGAGATAGCTAGGCAGGCAGAATTCTTCTCATTTGGGACAAACGATCTTACCCAGACCGCATTTGGTCTGTCTCGGGATGATGCAGGAAAATTCTTGAGAGAATATGTGGAGAAGAAGATATTACCAAGGGATCCTTTTGTAGCCCTGGATTCCGATGGCGTGGGTCAGTTGGTAGAAATAGGAGTAAAAAAGGGTAGGAAGACAAGGTCAGACCTAAAGGTTGGTATATGTGGCGAACATGGAGGGGAACCGTCATCCATAGAGTTCTGCCACAAGGTAGGTCTTGATTATGTGAGTTGTTCACCTTTTAGGGTGCCCATAGCCAGGCTGGCTGCTGCACATGCAGCTATAAAGAATAAGAAGAATAAGAAGTGATAATAACCTTTGAGGGTGGGGAAGGGGTTGGCAAGACAACTCAGGTAGCCCTCGTGTGTTCTTATCTTGATCGTAAAGGGATTCTCTGGCTTTCTATCAGAGAGCCAGGAGGCAGCCCGCTGTCAGAAGAGATCAGGCCCTTTTTTGTTAAAAGGGATTTGCACCCCATCACAGAGCTGCTCCTTATCCTCGCCTCCCGTAGGGAAAATATACGTAGCCTGATAGAGCCTGCCATTGTTGATAAAAAGGTAGTAATTATAGACCGTTTTATAGACTCTACATTTGTATACCAGGGTATCGCAGGAGGCTTGGGCAGAGAACTTGTGATGGATATCATGAAACTTTCCTCTACATACATTGAGCCAGATATAACCTTTATCCTGGATATTGAACCTAAAGATGCCATATCCAGGATCATCCCTGATGATAAGTTTGAGCATAAGCCATTAAGGTTTCATGAAATGATCAGACAAGCCTTTTTGAGCCTGCCTTCTGAAACAGGGCCTGTGGTAGACAGGTATTACGTGATAGACGCAAGCAGAACCATAGAAGATGTAAATAAAGAGATATTATCTGTTGTAGAAGGAAAATTATTAAAAGACTCTCGATTCCCAACTCTCAACTCTTAACTCTTAGTATTAGCCCTGTCTCACAAAATGTCCGCTTTTACCGCCGGATTTTTCTGTAAGATAAATGTCTTTAATAACCATGGTTCGATCCATGGCCTTACACATATCATATATGGTGAGTAATGCGATAGACACTGCATGCATGGCCTCCATCTCTACTCCTGTGCGTCCAGATACCTTTACTTCAGCCTGAACCTCTATGTGGTGGGATTTCTTATCAGGAAAGAAATCTATTGCAATGTTATCTATGGGTAGTGGGTGGCACAGGGGTATAGTGTTTGAAGTGTTTTTTGCAGCCATAACACCTGCTATCTTGGCAGTTGCAAAGACATTCCCCTTCTTTATTTTATTTGAGACAATGGCATCAAAGACCTTTTTCGACATGCTGATGCTCCCTTTTGCACATGCCCTGCGGGTGGTTATGCCTTTATCTCCTACATCGACCATTATCACATCGCCATTTTCATCAATATGGGTCAAACCCATGTGCTTCTCCTTATGGAATTCACAATGGAGGTAATCTTTTTGGCTAATCTTTATCCTTTTTTGATGTATTATGATCTTTTTTCTTTTTAGGCTTGGTATCTGGAGTTGTATGCTCTTTAGGGGAGCCCTTTTTTGCATAATCTGTAAGATACCATCCTGAGCCCTTTAAGCGGAATGATGATTTAGATACTAATTTTTTAACATGGCCACCGCACCTTGGGCAGCTGTCAATGGGTGCATCACTAAATTTTTGTAATGCCTCGAACATATTAGTACATTTTGTACATTTATATTCATAGATAGGCATTGATACTACCTCCGTTATCTATCAGGCCTTTGTATTTATATAGGGGCGGGGGAGGGATCTTGTCAAGGACATTGAAGATCTTCTTTATCCCTATTGTTGTGTGTTTTGCGAGCAGTACTCTGGCCAGGTTGTCTACATAAATTTCTTCCTCAGTTTGATTACCTTCTGAAAAATTTGCCTTACCTGAAAAGAATCTTTGAATGTGTATAAGTTCATGGGTCAGTATATAAACTATGAATGCTAACATATCTATATCTTTATTATTGTGTAAAACCTTTAAGATCTCGTCGTCCTGGAGACATATCCTATAGTGCCTTAATTTATTCAGACCTACCCCCTCCATGAGCAACAGCTTTGCAAAGGCTCCAGGGGCTTTCTCTGGTTCGCCTAATTCTTCTAATGTCGTGATGTCGTATGGGGCATAGATCTTATCCTTCGTGCCCTTGGTAATTATATGCTCCGCAATATATGTTCCCTGAAAAACCAGGGCCTTGTGTGTTGGCAAAAATGTAGCCATGTAATTATACTAGTCTCAATTATGAGAAAAGGCAAGCCCTCAAAAGACAGTCAACAGTCGTCAGTCGATAGTCGACAGTCAGGAAGACTAAAGACTGGAGACTAAAGACTGAAGACTAAAGATTGAAGACCCCTCTGTGTCAATGTAGATGAGACACCTTCCGAAACGGCATAATCTAGCTTTTTACGAGTTCAGCAAGATTAAAGATTAAAGACTAAAGGTAACAGTTCATCCGCCTCAGGGATTAGGGAATTCTCTTTAACCCAAAACCCAAAACTCAAACCCCAAAACCTCGAAGTAGCCTCTACAGTTTTTTCTGACTGTCGACTGTCCTTCCGACTGTTGACTATCGACTATATTTCTCTGCCCACAGCATTTGCAATCTGCTCTAATGTACACATCAAAGTCTTAAATTCACCAGGTCTTAAGGATTGAGGCCCGTCAGATAGTGCCAGTTCTGGTTTGGGATGGACTTCAATCATTACCCCGTCTGCCCCTGCTGCAATTGCTGCATAAGCCATAGATGCTACATATCTGGCATGTCCTGTGCCATGGGATGGGTCTACTATAACAGGCAGATGAGTTTTGGATTTAAGTACTGGTACAGCGCTTATATCCAGGGTGTTTCTTGTTGATGTCTCAAATGTCCTTATGCCTCTCTCGCAGAGTATGATATTACTATTACCTTCTGATAGGATATATTCAGCGGACATCAGAAATTCATCAATGGTAGTAGACATACCCCGTTTTAAGAGCACTGGTTTTTTTGTCTTCCCTACCATCTTTAGTAAAGAGAAATTCTGTACATTTCTCGCACCGATTTGAAGACAATCTGCATACTTGGATACTAGATCTATGCTTGCTATATCCATGACTTCTGTAACTACAGGGATCCCATATCGCTTACCTGCTTTGGCTAAGATAATCAGGCCATCTTCTTGAAGGCCCTGGAATGAATAAGGTGAGCTCCTGGGTTTGAATGCGCCACCTCTTAACATATGTGCTCCACATTCCTTTATGGTTGATGCCACTTCAAAGAGCTGTTCTTGGGATTCTACTGCACATGGCCCAGCTATTACTGCAATCTTTTTCTCTCCTACCGTAAGCCCCATGCCTATATCCACTGCAGTATATTCTGGTTTAGTCTCCAAAGATGCAAGTTTGTATGGGCTCAGGATTGGTATCACCTTTTCTACGCCAGGTTGAGTCTCTAGGTTGATGAGCCTTTCTTTACCCCTTTCATCCCCTATTGCACCTATGATTATTCGCTCGGTGCCCTTGCTCAAATGGGCTTTGTAGCCGAGTTCCGTTATCAATTTCTTTACATGCTCTATCTGTTTTTTGGTCGCTCCTTTTTCCATGGATATTATCATCTAAACCCCCTTAAATTTTTAGGCCCTGGAGATATCCCCAGGGCCTAAAAATGAAAAGGCCGTGGGGATGATGCCACCCACGGCCTTTTTTGCCAATACTTGAGAGATTAACCCACAGGTGGCCCCCCATAGAAATACCCAGAATAAAACCAGAAACCAAAATACGTGTCAGTTAATCTCTCTTCCATGTACTCTGCATATCAGATTTATATGATTCATTGCAAGCAAAAAATGATGTGGCAGAGGTGTAATGCTATGAAGCGATAAGGAACAGGGGCTTGATCTCTGGTATTATTCTGTTACTATAATATGTTTTAGTGTCTGGTTTATTGAGATATGGTAAACAATTGGGAGGATGATAAATATGATTGATATCCTTATACGTGGCTTTAAGATATTATGGATTAGTCTGTGGGCTACCTTGGCTACCATCATTATCTCTTTGCCTATAACGATTGCCGTAGTTGTTGATTCAACAGGGAATATGGCATTTAACCTTTCAAAGGTATGGGCATGGGTTATGCTTATAGTCATCGGGGCTTGGCCTGTAATCAAAGGTCGTGAGAAGATAAAAAAGGGACAATCGTATATCATTATCTCAAACCACCAGTCCCATTATGACGGTCTTGCCCTTGTAACAAAGCTTGGGGTCCAGTTTCGTTGGATTATAAAAAAGGAGTTACGAAAAGTCCCCCTTTTTGGTTATGACCTTTGGGTGTCCAAGAACATATTCATTGACAGGTCAGACACAAAAAAATCCGTAGAAAGTATTAATGAAGGCATGAAGCGTCTACCTGATGGCACAAGCGTTATGGTATTTGCTGAGGGCACAAGGTCTCCTGATGGTAAGATCCATCCGTTCAAAAAAGGTGGGTTTATTATGGCGATAGACGGGGGTATACCTATATTGCCGGTAACTGTCAGTGGTGGCAGGAAGATCCTGCCAAAGGGCAGTCTTGTATTTTCACCCGGCCCTATGGAAGTGGTCGTAGCTGATTCCATTGATACTCAAGACTGCACCCGAAAAGATCTTGAAGAACTTATGCAAAGGACGAGGAATATGATCATCGCTAATTTCAAACCAGACTATCCTGAAGTGAAGTGAAGTGAAGTGAAGTGAAGTGAAGACCTGACCCCTAAGATGCTATTGTCAGAAGGGCAAAATAGGTTTAAAAGATTAACAACTTAAACTTATGACTGAGGGCCCAAAAATACACATAGATTTGATCTTTAATTCCATTGCAGATGGTATCTTTACTGTTGATCTGGATTGGAAGATTACCTCCTTTAATCGTGCAGCCGAAGAGATAACCGGCATCTCAAAAGAGGATGCAATAGGCCGTACCTGCAGGGAAGTCTTAAGAGCCAGTTGCTGCGAACAAGATTGTCCCTTAAAGGAGGCAACGGAGACTAACAAAGCCGTTGTTAACAGGATTGTATCTATCATAGATGCAAAAGGAGAGGCTAGGGCTATAAGTATCTGTGCTGCTCTTTTAAGAGATGAAAGAGGTAAGGCTATAGGCGGAGTAGAGACGTTTCGCGATATTGGTTCTGTTGAAGATATGAGAGATAAAATGGCCAGGGGCTATTCCTGCCAGGACATCTTGAGTGTGAATCATGAGATGAGACAAATCTTTGATATATTGCCAGCCATTGCGGATAGCATAAGCACGGTTCTAATAGAGGGGCAAACAGGCACAGGAAAAGAGCTTTTTGCGAAGGCTATCCATAACCTGAGCCCCCGCAGGGCAAAACCATTTGTGGCTGTTAATTGTGGGGCACTTCCAGATACACTTTTAGAATCAGAATTATTCGGATACAAGGCAGGGGCATTTACTGATGCCAAAAGGGATAAGCCTGGCAGATTCAAATTGGCCGAGGAAGGGACTATTTTTCTTGATGAGATAGGAGATATCTCTCCAGCACTTCAAGTACGCCTGCTAAGGGTACTTCAGGAAAAGACATATGAGCCTCTAGGTAGTGTAAAAAGCATCAAGACTGATGTCAGGGTTATTGCAGCTACCAACAAGAGTCTCGAGAAGCTGGTACAAGAAGAGAGGTTTCGTAAGGATCTATACTATCGCCTTAATGTGATCAAGATAGAAATTCCTCCGCTTCGAGAAAGAAAAGAGGACGTACCACTACTTGCAGACCATTTTATCGCCAGGTTTAATCAAATACAAAAAAAGAATATCACAGGTATTACCGATGAAGCCCTGGCATATCTGATGAAATACGATTTTCCAGGTAATATAAGAGAGCTTGAGAACATTATAGAGAGGGCTTTTATCCTGTGCGAGGCGGGTCAAATAGAGCGCAGACACCTTCCAGAGCTTTATAGGCAAGATATCCCTTATTTGGCTCATGGAACTAAAAGAAAACCAAATAGTTGTTAATTGCATACTCATTCCTTCTATTACT
>CAZVAH010000053.1:0-8144 GCA_964625035.1 uncultured Bacteriovoracaceae bacterium
ATTGGGGGTTGAATTTCTGTAACCTCTTCTGATAGTTCATCCTCTGTTAATGCAGCCTCCTCATCAGAAGATATTGCCACATCTATATTAATGGCATCACCTACGCCTTCAATATCTTCTACAGAGACTTCATCTTCCATAGTTATTTCCTTGCCCAGATCAAATGTTTCCGGTTCTGTTACCAAGTCCGTATCCTTAGGGGCGGCCTCCTCTTCATCTTCTGGAGGCTCTTCTTCTTTTGGAGGGGTCCCTTCTTCTAATAGATCTGTGAGATCTATTATTTCATCATCTTCATCCTTAAATTTTTCTTCCATAACCATCTCCTATGTACCAAAAGTTAAGTTACAAAAATTTTTGCCACAAAAAACCTCATCGTTTTAATTCTTCATATCTGGCTGCCCTGTAGACTCCAGGACACTCATCCATAGTGCGCCATTTGGGTCTATCTTTTTTCTTTGCCTTACAGTAAGTTCAATGGGTATATGGGCATAAGCGCTCTTCCAGAACCCTACCAGCATGTCGGTCTTTCCGGCCATCCCAGCATGAACAGCCATTTGTGCCAAAAAACCACAGAATATTGAATCAGATGCACTTGCAGGTACGCTTCTTATAACATAACTGGGATCAATATACTTTAAATTAAATTCAATATTCTTTGAAGCAAAGTACTGTTTTATCTTTTTCTTCAATAGCACGCCAATATCGCCCTTTTTTATGTTTCCAGATGCATCGGTCTTTTTTTGTTTATTATCAAAAAATTTTTGACCAGCACCTTCTGCAACCACAACAACTGCATGTCCTCTTGCGGCAAGTCTCTCTTCTAATGCAGAAAGAAATCCCCTTTCGCCATCAAGATCAAAGCCTACCTCAGGAATGAGTACAAAATTTACATCCCTCTGTGCCAGGGCAGCGTTTGCAGCAATAAAACCAGAATCTCTTCCCATGAGTTTTACTAGCCCTATCCCATTTGGGGCACCTGTAGCCTCCACATGGGCACTCTGGATGACCTTCTTGGCCTCTTCTACCGCTGTATCAAACCCAAAGGATTTAGAAACCAGGGTTATGTCGTTATCTATGGTCTTTGGTATACCTATCACAGAACATTTATAACCACGTGATAGGATCTCTCCAGCCACTTTAGAGGCAGCCTTTAAGGTGCCATCACCTCCTATAAAAAACATGATGTTTATGTTCAATCGCTCAATTGCGTCAACCACCTCGGAGATATCCTGAGGCCCCCTGGATGAACCCAGGATAGTACCACCCAATTCATGGATTGGTGTCACAAATTCAGGGCTGAGTTCAATAATAGGATGACTATACTTGGGGATAAAACCCTGAAGGCCGTATGGTATCCCGTATATGTTTTTTACACCATACATATAATGTAATTCAAGTACGATTCCTCTTATTACATTATTGATCCCCGGGCATAGGCCACCACTTGTGACGATTCCACACTTTGTCTTTGAAGGATCGAAAAATATCTTTTTTCTTGGCCCTGCCATCTCAAGGGTGACAGGCCTTTTACCCCTGGTCTTGCAGTCCTCTATATACGCTAGGGAGATATCTAATAAGATGCGCTGACCCTCATCAACAAAGAGTTTATTTACCACAGGCGAGGTAATCTTAGGTACCCCCAGATTTTTTATTGTGGTATCGAAACTGGCATCCGCACCTGACTTAGAATGCTTTTTCACAGGTTTCTCCCATCTTGTTATAATCGGTCTTGATATATAATTTCTTTACCCAAGTACAATAAAAAATGTAATAGAAAAGATCTTTTCAGGCCTCCTTTATCACAAGCTGCCTGCGGCGAACAATGTATACTTGACACACAGCCGTTTTTTTTACTATTTTCCGTTTGCCTTAAGAGCAAATTGGTATCATTTTAAGACACGTTAGGAGAAGAGATGTTGATCAAGCCATTTCCGGAAGTTGAAAACATTCATGCAATAGCAATCCCCTTGCCGGATTATTCCAATCTGATTACGATCAATTTGTATGCAGTAGGAGGTGGCCCAGTCACCCTGATCGATACCGGCCCAAAATTTCCGGGAGCATTGGAGTTTATTTTAGAACATCTCAAACTCAGCGGCCTTGATATTAAAGATATTGAACGGATAATCATCACCCACGGACACATGGACCATTTCGGTCTGGCCAAAAGTATCCGTGAAGCAGTGGGGAGCCCGGTTGAGTGTTTTATCCACACCGAAGATAAGTGGCGAATCTCCAGCGAGAATTTCCAAGAGGATATGTGGAGCGAAGAGGCAAAGGATCTCATGGCCATGGCCTGCATTCCGCCAAAAGAGGTCGAAAAGATGAGGGAGCGCTTTTCTTTTTTCAAAGGGTTATGCGATCCCCTAGATAACGTGTCCGTAATGGAAGAGGGAGACGAATTTGTTGGAGATGGCTACCACCTTAGAGTAATCCACACCCCAGGGCATTCTCCAGGGGCCATCTGTTTGTATGAATCCAGGCAGAAGATCTTATTTTCAGGCGACCATATCATTAAGCACATTACGCCCAATCCGCTGATGGAGATAAGGCGCGAGAACCTTCTTGATCCGAATTACCAGAGTTTGAAGGCATATATGAACTCACTTGACAAGCTTGTTGGGCTTGACGTGCGTTTTATCTTTCCCGGGCATGGCGAATATATTGAGGATTTACCGGGAATTACCTCCGTCTATAAAGGGCATCACAGGCAGCGTATGGATCTGATATGGAGCGCGCTTAAGAAAAAATCACGTCCCCTCTACTATATAATTGACGATGTATTCCCCCATGTGCCCGACGGTGAGGTCTTTTTGGCGATATCAGAGATTTTAGTGCACTTGGAGATACTTATCGATGAAGGCAGGATAGAGCTTGCCGACCCCGGCCCTCCAGCATTGTATCGCACCTTGCAATAAAGTTTAAGAAATAAAAAGGAGAAAATTTATGGACATTATGGAGGCCATAAAGACGAGAAAGAGTATCAGAGGGTTCAAGCCAGATCCCATTCCGAAGAAAGTTCTTAGGGAGATCCTGGAGATTGCCAGGTGGTCCCCGTCGGCAATGAATATCCAGCCATGGGAATTTACTGTGCTCGCAGGTAATATCCTTGAAAAAATCAGATGTGCCAACGTTGAAAAGCTCAATTCTGGGGCTCCGCTCAATCCGGAGCATTTAGTTGTAGGATGGCCAAGTGATAGCGTGTATCGGGATCGCCAGGTAGAACTCGGCATGCAGATCTTCCGTCTCATGGATATACCAAGAAAGGACAAAGAGAAGAGGGCACGATGGATGGAGCGGGGATTTCGTTATTCTGATGCACCGGCTGCTATTATTATCTCAGTGGGTCGGTCGCTTGCTGAAGGAACCCCATTGCTCGATATCGGCGCTGTGATGCAGACCATCTGCCTTGCTGCACTGAACTATGGCTTAGGCACCTGCATTGAGGACCAGGGGGTCGGGTTTCCCGAGACATTGAGGGAATTTGCAGACATACCCGAGTCCAAACGGATATTGGTCTCTATTGCTATTGGCTATCCCGACTTGGATTTCCCGGCAAACAAGGTGGAGAGCACCCGAGAATCCATAGAAAACATCACTACCTGGTGTGGGTTCGAATAAAAGGGATTAGCACCTGATTGAACGCAATTTGGTATCAGCCAGCCGCTGGAGAATTCTTGGTGTATATTTCCATGGCGTCAAATCCTGCTTCTGTAAGTATACGCTGGCCCTGCTCTCGCAGGTCTTTTGGGAAATCCTGATCATCATCACGGTGTTTGAGGCTCAAGGCCTGGCCAGTACACTTATGCACGCACACGCCACATCCCAGGCATTTATCCGGGTGAAATACCAGTTCTTTACCCTTAAGTTCAAGTGCAGTCATATGTTCTTTTCCCTTAAGTTCGAGCACATCAGAATAATCTTTATCCTTAAGTTCAATCGCACCCATGGGGCAGCGTTTAGCGCAAAGGCCACAGACCTTGCACTTTTCCCTGTCTATTTCCACAATATAATTTGACACCTGATGTCCCCTTGGTACAGGTGGAGGCATCTTGACTATTGATTCGAGGAATAAACAGCAACAGGAACAGCAGTTACATAATGTATCCATCCTTGTGCTGGTATTGGATATACCGTAAACCAGACCGGCGTCAGCTGCTGATGCTAATATCTCCTCTGTCTCTTCACGGGTTATTTCTCTTCCCATCCCATTGTCCACAATATAATGGCCGAGCAGATCAAAGTGTAGACAGTTTTCTGTCTCATGCTTACAACTCTTGGAATCCGGATCAACATTTTTTCTGTGGCGACAGGCACAGTGTGAGACCGTGTAATATTTGACCTGGTCTAAAACCCGGATAACATCCTCGTAAGGAAGAATCATTCTGGTATCCTTGATGGTCTCATTTATTGGGATTGCCCGAAGGCCTTTGGTGTGAGTGCCTGCAAAGTTATTGGCCATTGCATCAATATAATACTGGTTAAGTAATGGAGCTATCTTGCGATTCCATTCATCATCTTTCCCCAACCAGCCCGGCATCCTGTAAAACAAAAATATAGTGTCATTCAAGGCATAGCGGACTGCTGTTTTTCCTTCTGCTCGAAATACAAACCCAAAGGGCGCAAGTGCATCCAGTCTTTGAACAAGTTTATCTACAGGGATACCTAATTTCAAAGAAAGCTGTTCAGCAGTGTGAGGCAAAAACGGAATTTTTGAGAGAAACTCTGCATCCTCAGGGGTGAAGCGCATCTCAAGCAAGGGCAGAAGCTGTTTGTAATTCGGGAGACCAAGTACCCAATCCTGCAGGTGATTGATTAAATCCATATAGGCCTTTTTGTCAGACATAGCTGCCTCCTTTATTTATGTCAGTCTATAAGATTTTGGAAGTCTTGTTATATGATAAAAAAGATATCTCAATCCTTCTAGTATCTTTTGGATACCCTTTTGTGCTTTGCCCTAATCTGTCTTCTTGGTTGAAAATAAAAGCCATTTAAAACCTTCCATACAATTGTGTTCAGTTTACATACCTCAAGGGATATCACTCTCATTGATTGCGAATCTTTTTGATAAGGCCTCTCAACGCTAGCTGATCATTATCACTGAGCACCTTTAGGAATTCCACATTTGCCTCTTCCATGAGCCTGCTCACCTCTTTAGCCACCGTGTTACCCTTTTTGGTCAGCAGGATTTGAATTGCCCTCCTGTCATTTTTATTCTGCCTGCGTTCAATGAGATCCGCTGCTGCAAGGCGATCAAGAATGCCTGTGAGTGTAGCACTGTCGAGGTCGGTTCTTTTCCCAAGGTCACTGGAGCTTATATGGTCTTTGTCATAGAGAAAACGAATAACCATGGCCTGTACTGCAGTTAAGTTTAGGGTTGATACCTTCTGGCCCCAAAACCTCGTTCCTGTCCGGCTCGCCTTTGCGAGTTGAAAAAAGATACAATCGTCTGCCTTCATTAAACACCTTTTGCAAAAATTTCGCAGGCTATTTACTTGTATACAAGTATATTTTGAGATGAATAGGTTGTCAATAGGAATGTGTAGTCCTTCACATATAAAGGCGTAAGCATTTTCTTTACTTGGGCAGAAAGGCTTTTGGTATCAGACTTTTAACATTAATAGTCAATAGAATATTATATGAATATCAGAGGAAAATGATTGTTTATATACTTTCTTAAACGGTCTCACCTAATTCGGCTTCAATCTTTGATTTAAATGTTTTGTATTTACCTTCCCTCAACTCATGAAAGAATAAATCATAACTTGAGGGAGAAAGAAATTTAAAATAATAGTTGTATTCAGACTGCAAGCTGTTTACCCGATTGAAATGCTCTTTTGCATATTTAAGCTTTGCCCTGTTTTCATCAGAAACATCTGCATCCGCCTTAATCTCCACCACTAATATATCTCTTCCAATCTTTACAAAAAAGTCTGGGTTGAAACTTCCCTGTTTTGGATGTTCTCCTTTCCTCCAGGAGTACTCTACACTGTAAAATCCCACATCCAAAGACTTTATCCAGGCATCAATTTTCTTGGCATTTTCTTCACTGGCCAATCTCTTAATGAAATCCCTTTCTGGTTTGTGTGACGCAAAAACAAAGTTTAAAGGTGTATTAAAATTGAAAGTGTTTTCAACCTTTATCAGGGAGGCGCTATGTAAATTTCCATCCTCAAACATGTCAATAATATCTTTTAACAACTTTTTGTCTTCATCGTCCCCCAATTTTAGAGAGTAATCGTCATAAAAGATGCTGCCGTCTCTTCTCAGAGCTCCAACTCCTAAACTGTTCTTCTTGATATCTGCTGTATCAATAGAAAAAAGGTTCTCAGCCTCTATTCTATACCTCAGGCTCTTACTCTTTTTTCTTTTCGTCACCCCGAATGCATTTAATATTTTTTGTTTTCCGCTTTCATTGAGGAGCTTTTCTTTATTTGTAAGAGAATTTTGTATGATTGACAGAATCTTATCGAATGGGTATTTCCGTGTATAATCAGTGCCTTCGTCCATATCCCAGCTTTTATATCTGTTGTGAACAATCTGAGCAGCATCTTCCGGTGAATATACTTTAAATTCAATAAGAGTTTCCTTATCCCACTGTTTTCCGGTAACCGCCCTTTCATAGACTGTCTTTTCTTCTATTCTCTGTGCCTGGTCTTCTGTGCTTAAAGAGATAAATCCTTTGCTGAATTTATACTCTGAAATCATTGGGGTTTCTACAATCTCTTCTGATTTTTTGTAATCTATATTGTGAAGTTGAAAGTTGTAATTTTTATCTTTAGATATAACATAGCTATAGACTCTCTTCTCTATCTCAAGGACTTCATTGACCAGGTGTTTAATGCTGCCTGACCACCTATCATGATTAAATACAATCACAACAGGTTGTTCTCCTTTATATTCTGGTGGTATTCTTAAACCCCTCCCAAGGACCTGTGCAATAAGCAGTTTAGAGTTGAAAGCTCTCTCCTCGTGGGGAACGATCTGGCATACATTCTTTACATCCCATCCTTCGGAAAGCATACTGACTGAGGTAATCCATTGGGTGGGATTATCTCTATCGTCAACATCCTTAAGCTTTGGTATATTATCCTTATGCTCCCGAGCTGAGGTTACTATCAAAACCTTAGTTGACGCAGCCTCCTCACTTATACCCTCTTTGTTTGCTAAAAACCCGATTAGATCTTTCGTTAACCTCTTACAGGCACTGATATCTTTAGTAATTAAAATAGTAAGAGGTTTAATCAATCGATATTTTACTGTTTTATTCTGGATATGATTATCGTAGATCTTCTGGAACTTTTCTTCCTTTGAATGAGAAATATCCTCGGCAATGTAATCGATCGTTTTTATAAATCTTTCCTCAATTGAGTCTCTCAAAGAGAAACGATAAATCACATCTGCAAAATAGTCATTGTCCACATAACATGTACCTGAATCACCCACTATGTACCTGAAATTATATTCAGGATTAAGCAAAAATTCTTTCCACTTTTTTATAGCTTCATCACGAGCAGGAGGATTGGCCATGTGATGAACTTCATCATTCAATACCAATGTTTTTTCACCTTTACCTACAAGACTATCTTCTATGGCAGATTTGGTACGCGCATAAGTAGCGTGAATGTTCTCTATGCAAATGTCTCCTTTCCTTATGGTCTGGGTAGCATTAATAATTCTTGGATTCAGTATCTCGCTAGATGTTGGTAACAAATCTTTCAAAATCCCATCAGCTGATAATGAGCGGAACTTTTCTGTAAGGCCAGTTTCTATTGTGTTAGAAGGGCAAAGAACCAACACCTGATCTACTACTCCTTCGGCAAGCATAATTCGGGCAATTCCATAAAGGACATAGCTCTTACCTGTAGCAGTGGCTAGATCTATTGTGCATGAGAGTTTGTTAGGTAGTTGCAGGTATTTATAAAAATCTTTCAAAGACCCATATCTTTCCTGCAAAACTAGATTCTGGTGGTAATTCCCCTCTGCCAATTCTTTAAGGTTATTATATTGACCTCCTAGAAGATACCGCAGAGTTATTCTTATAGCTTCTTTCTGATATTCCCTTTCCCCACAGAGGGCATCTAAAAAGGCCTCATACTTATTTATGTCAAACTTTTCAGGGTCAATGTTGGGAGAGATTTTAA
>CAZVAH010000054.1:0-8115 GCA_964625035.1 uncultured Bacteriovoracaceae bacterium
TAGATAAAAAGATGGATTTATTTTTTGCTTGACAAAGAAATTATTCTGATAGAACATAAAGGTTATAAGATATAAAAGGACATAAAGGGGAAGTATAAATTTCCCGGGTTTAAATTATATAACGGTCATGTGCAGGGGGATCCCATTGCTGCACCATCAAAAACCAGGGTTCGTGTAAGCTTGAAAGATGCAGGGTTCCCAACATATTTATTTTCAAACAAAAGCAGGCAGATAGCGTTTCAAGACTTCATTACCAGGGCATTTTTTAGGGCCATAAAAGACATTGCAAAGGGAGACAGGGGGACGGGAAAGAGCGGGCAGATATCTATAGACAGGCCTCAACAGGAAATCTTAGAAAGGACATCTTGCCTCATCAAGCAAGACTCCTTAGAAGTGCGATTTTTTATGGGCTTACCTGCACATGGCAGGTTTGTTCTTGCACGCCAGGCAATAGAGATGTTTTTCAAGGAGACTCCAGAGATAACATCTCGCTCTTTATATTATAAGAATATCGATAAATCGGCCATAAAAAATCATGTAGAGATAGCCGAAGATCAAGACCATATAAGAGAAAATCTACGGGGGCAAGGCCTTGTTGCATTTATTGCAGATGGCTCTCTCCTTCCTAGAAGATCAGGGATAGATGACAGGCCTATGCAAGCAGATATTGCTATAAAGTTTCTTTCCCCTGCAAGCCTCAAGGTGGAGATGGAAACTCCAAATCATGGAAAGGTTATAGGCGCAGGCATAAAGGAAGGGGTAACGCTTATTGCAGGCGGCGGGTTTCATGGGAAGTCCACACTGCTTAGGGCCATAGAGCGTGGGATCTACAATCATATCTTAGGGGACGGGAGAGAGTTGGTGATTACCAGGGAGGATGCGGTAAAGATCAGGGCAGAGGATGGAAGATATGTAGAAAAGGCAGACATATCACCTTTTATTAATAATCTTCCTGGCGGCAAGGCTACGACAAGCTTTTCTACAGAGAACGCCTCCGGATCTACATCGCAGGCAGCAAACATAATGGAGGCCTTAGAGGTGGGCTCTCGCTTGCTCATTATTGACGAGGACACCTCTGCAACCAACTTTATGATCAGGGATGAGCGAATGCAGGCCCTGGTATCAAAGGCCAAAGAGCCTATAACACCGTTTGTAGATAAGGTGAAAGAACTTTTTGGTGATATTAGATGCTCTACTATCCTGGTAATGGGGGGTTCTGGTGACTATTTTGATGTGGCCGATGCCACCTTTGTAATGGATAATTATTTATTATATGACGTTACAGACAAAGCCAAAGAAATTGTGGGAAACTTCAAGAGCAATCGCGTGCATGAAGGGGGAAAGCATTTTGGTACGATCCCCAACAGGATGCCGCTAGCTTCCAGTTTTGATCCCAGCAGAGGCAAAAGGGAAGTAAAGATAGGGGCAATAGGCCTAAAGAAGATCTTATTTGGAAGAACTGAGATAGATCTCTCCTTTGTTGAACAGATCGTGGATGACTCTCAAACAAGGGCTATAGGGGAGATCATATATTATTATGCGATAACCTATGCAAAAAAAGGGATAGGCCTATTGCAAGGGCTTGAGGAGATAATGGATATTATAGGACAGAAAGGCCTTGATTATATATTCCCTTATCTGCCTGCCAATTATGCTACACCCAGGATATTTGAGGTAGCAGCCGCAATAAACAGGATGAGGAGCCTTAAGGTACACCAAGACCCAGGCACTTAAACTTGGCAGTATCAGAAGCCTAGTGTCAGCAGGGTGATTTCAGAAGGTATCGAGGGTTAAAAGCCTAGCAGATGCTTAACCATTTTGCGAAAACCTCTAAAAAGAATGCCCTGCTTCGCCTGTAACGGAACCCCTGCAAACTGATTTGGGACATTACAAAAATAATTCTTCCTTTAGGGTAAATTTTCTGGTAGAGTAAAATGGATATTTTTGTGGATATAGTATATTTGTACTAAATTATTAAATTATGAGAAGGGGGAAGACCCATGGAGGAGCGAAGGAACTATAAAAGAAAACAGGTAGATATAAATGCCATCTATAAAGGTTCTTTGGATACCTTTGAAAAGGGTCGAGTCAAGGACATAAGTTATGGTGGCATGTTCATAGAGACAGGGTCCCCTTTAGAGGAGGGGGTGCTGGTAGTTGCAAGCCTGGATGTCAGTGATTTTGGAAAGATCATTAGGGTTCAGGGGAATGTGGTCAGGACAACGCCTAAGGGAGCAGGCATCAATTTTAGCAGTATTGATAAAAGAGGAATTGAGACGATAACAGCCTAACCCTCTTCCAAGATTGTGCATGGAAGAGGAAAGCCCGCTTGCGTAGTTGTAACACAAAGAATTGTAGCATCTTTGCCGAACATGCAATTAAAAATGTGGAATACTAAACCCTAATCCGCCAATCTGTGGCGGACTAAACCCTAAACAATTACAAAATCCAAAATCACAATATCAAAACTTATTTCTCCTTCCCCAATATGGACCTAATGGTTTTCACATCAAAAGAATTATCTTTGGGCAGCAGCCTGTCTAAAACCTGACAAAATGCAGGGGAACCTTCACACCGAATAACCTGGTCGTATTTTTTGGTTCCAAGGCAGTGCTATATAGTGGAGATGATATCCCATCAACGGGTATAAGCATAACAGTTTTTTCATCTGAGTGGCTAGCCCGCCAGTCTCTTAAGAAAGGTTCGATCGCAAAAGCGAAAGGCCTTCCCTTGGCGTGGTGCGTGAAAGATAAAGAAACCTGGGTGCCACGCCCATCAAAGGCATCCCGGGATTTTTTACATCTTCATAGATGTAAGTCCCCCCATCATACATAAAAGGGGGCACGTCACTTAAATGGGACTTTACAACCCCCCCTAAAAAATAGATCATATTCGATATGGATACCAAAGCTCCAATTTTCTGACACGGGACTAGAGGTCTCGAGGCCGATAGGGGAGTAGATATAACGTATTTCCCTCTCGTATGCCGCTGAACTTTGTTTGTGCCCATCGTCATTTAGATAACGGCAAGCAATGCCTAGAAATGGGGTTATTCTATGCCCTCCCGTAATGACAAAGTCATAACCAGCAAGGTATCTTATGTTTGCCAACCAGTCTTTGAAGTCAGCTATCGTTACAGGGGTGCCGTCCATATCGTGTCCATCATAATCCACCTTCCCCTTACAATACTCTACAGAAAGGCGGTGCATGATAGAATTTTTGTGAAGGGTATATGCAATCTCCCCACCATATAGCGTGCCTTCATCTTCCATAAGATTTCCTGCCACGCCTATCGTCTCACTATTAGGTTCGACATAGTGAAACGATATGCAATTGACCCTATTGCTAAATCATGCACGGGTGTTAATCTTGCGGCAAATGTTGATATGGGGGCAAGGGATAAAAAGATCAACAGGGATACAAAGAGAAGGGACCTCACTGGAGTTTGTCTTTGACATACCATAACAATGTCTCCTTTCCCGTTTATATTGTGAAATAAAAGAGGGACATCCTGTCGAAGAAAGACAGGGAAAACTTTAGAGAATTTATGGGAGAAACGCTACAAAAACTAGAGTTTCTTGTTCAGCCCCTTTACTGAAAAGCCTTTTTCTATAGGCATCCTGGATTCCACCACAAGACCCATTGACTGGTTATCTAGCGCCTTTAATATCAACATCATCCCCTGATATTTATTAATAGCAGGCCCATCCTCACCCAACTTTCTTTCCTTATATATACTCAACAGGCTTCCTTTCTTTATTCCTTGATTTTCTCCTATATTGGTGAACACCACATCATGCGCGCTGATCTTGGTTTTGTTCTCATACACATCTATAATACGCGCAGGCCCTGTAACTTGAGGGTAAGAGATATTCAGAGAAAGAGGTTTAATCTTCTTAAGATCATAAGCGAGATCATCTTTTTTGACCTCTTGGTTGGAATATTGGATTTTACACCTGGCAATGCCTCCGCTTAGTTCCTCTACCTTTGCTAATGCAACAACCTTATAAAGGTAGCTTTTTATGGCAGGCTTTCTTTTTATCTCCTTTTGTTTTGAAACAAGAGCAATGCCATCTCCCGGGTGTACATCTGATGACATCTTTACCAGGATTGTATCTTCAAGGATGGCAAATCTACTGCCATCCTCATTTTCAAGGACCTTTCCGATCCCCTTAAGCGGGGCTTTGGTGTAGATAAGGGTTGAATAAGCTGGAGATACAACAACAGTCTTTTCTTTTTGTTCCACAAATTTTTCAGGGGAGTATACCTTTGGGGGTGATGGCTCTTTTGCTTGGGCAACTACAATCTCCACCTTTTTCCCTTGCTTTCGTATGATTATTTTGTCGCCTGGGTATATCAGGTGTGGATTGGTGATGTCCTGGTTCTTTGCCCATATGATAGGCCAATCCCATGGTGTATTGAGGTATTTAATAGATATATCCCATAAGGTGTCACCCTCCGTTACTGTATGGATGGTTTCTGTAGCCCAAAGCTTGGGTGAGACGCTCATAAATACCAGCAGGCCAATAAAGGCTATAATAATTTTTCTCAAAACAGGTCCTCCCTTTTTTATGACATATTGTTTTATATATATCGGGCATGTCAAGCCCATTCTTGAATACATTCTTGAAAGATAATAAGATTTAAGATAGATAATCTTTATGCAGCAAGCCGGTATATATGATCAAGCTCATTTATGGGTGGCAGGTATAAGGGTGTATGAACATATAAACAATAGAGCTCCGTCCATAAAAGAGATGTCAAATTTTTTAAAGATGTCATTAGAGTCAGCTACGCTTATATCAAAAAGGCTTGAGGATCTGGGGATTATACGGATTGTAAAGGCTGAGTTTGAGGAAAGGCTTTATATACTTGAGTACTCCCGGATAGAGGAGTTGCCGAGGCAAGATTCTTCAAGCGGCATGGAAGATGAGGTTGAAAGATTCAAGAAGCAGCAGGCCCAACGTCTTGTTGAGATCGAAAAAAAACTGGGCGGCAGCAAAAACAAATCTAAAATCTTTAGCGAAATAGACAAGGCTTTAAAAGAGCCGTCAAAATATCCGAGAAAAAATAATCCCTTGGATGACGTCTAAGTGCTTAAAAGTGTTTGAAAAAGAGCAAATACTCAATAACCTGGTGGGCCTATAAATACTAAACAGGCTGTTGCCCGAATCCTTCCTCGCTTGCCTAATGTGTTTTTTGATACATCTCAAGGCTCGCTTACGGGCGTATTCAAACTCTCCGCCTAAAGGCGGATCAAAAGGATTTCCTTGGGCAACAACCTGTAAAGTCTAAATCCGAAATACTAAACAAATTCAAATGACCGAAATAAGAAATTCAAAACAGATGAAAGCAACTGGGCTTCTGAAAATTTTTGGCGCTATATTGGGAAAGGTGAAATAAGGAGTGATATTGTATTGTAATTTTGGATTTTGAAATTGTTTAGGGTTTAGTCCGCCACAGATTGGCGGATTCAACAAAGATATTATAATTTTTTCTACTACGACTGCCCCGAAGGGGCTATCTCTTCCAAGCACGGTCTCGGAAGAGGTGGTTATCTATACTGGTCATATCCTTAATTCAAAACCCAAAACTCATAACCACTCTAGTAACCGCTCTTTTTAAAGGGCTTGTGTTTTAGGTGTCTATATTGTATAGGAAGCCTTCTTTCTTATAAGCAAAACGGATGGGGGTGTTTTAGGCATGGTTAGTGTAGAAGAAATCAAGACAGAAGAGAATATAGATTCTCTCAAAGAGGACGAAAGAAAGGGGGAAGAAAAGGATGTAGGGGCCCTTTATGAGGAGGCATTAGGCAAGCCTGTATCTTCTGGTTCTATTATAACAGGTACGGTAGTTCAGATTGGCACTGAGTATATAATGATAGATATTGGACGGAAGATCGAAGGGCAGGCCCCAATACATGAGTTTATTGATGATGATGGGGGCATTAATATAGATGTTGGAGACCAGGTAGATGTCTTTGTAGAAAGTATAAATCCCGGGAAAAACCTTATCAAATTAAGCAAGGAAAAGGCCAGGCTTATTAAGATATGGGAAGAAATTATTAGGGCTTATCATGAGCATACAGTAGTAACAGGCAAGGTTATTGAGAGAATAAAGGGAGGTCTTACTTTAGATATAGGAATACCCGCATTTTTACCGGGTTCCCAGGTAACTATCAATCCGCCTACAGAGGCCCAGCTTGATGCATTGGTTGGTTCTAAGATAGATGTTGCAGTTATAAAGTACAACAGGAAAAAGAATAATGTAGTGGTAAGCCATAGAGAGGTTCTTGAAAAACAGCGTGAAGAGAGAAAAAGACACCTTCTGGCTACGCTAAAAGAAGGAGATATATTAAAAGGTATAATTAAAAATATTATGGCCTATGGCGTATTTATAGATATTGGGGGTATAGACGGCCTATTACATATAACAGATATGTCTTGGGGCAAACTAAAACACCCTAGCGAAAAGGTTAAACCAGGGCAGGAGATAGAAGTAAAGGTCATTAAGTTTAACCCAGAGACTGAAAAGATTTCCTTGGGCTTCAAACAACTTATCCCGGATCCATGGGAAGGGGTTGAATACAGATATCCTATAGGGAAGAAGGTTACAGGGAAAGTGACCTCTATTACCAACTATGGTGTATTTGTAGAGCTGGAAGAAGGAATAGAAGGACTTGTTCATATCTCAGAGATGTCGTGGACTAAGAAGATTAAGCATCCATCTTCTATTGTAAAAGAGGATCAGGAGGTGGAGGTGGTGGTATTAGATGTTAATCCGGAAGGCAAACGCATCTCTTTAGGCCTAAGACAGGCATTGCCTAATCCATGGGATCTTCTTATGGAGAGCTCTCCTGTGGGAGAGGTAGTTGAAGCTAAGGTTAAAAGCGTCACAGAGTTTGGTATTTTTGTAGGGGTTGATGATGAGATTGATATAGATGGGCTTATACATATCTCAGATATCTCATGGGATCCTAGGGTGGCAAACCTCAAAGATCTCTATAAAAAAGGGGATGTAGTAAAGGCTAAGGTCTTGAACATGGATCCTGAAAACGAAAAATTTTCCCTAGGGATTAAACAACTTTCTCCTGACCCATGGGCCGTGGTGGCCGAAGAATGTCCTATTGGTAGCGTGATAAAAGGGAGGGTTACCTCTCTTACAGAGTTTGGGGCGTTTGTGGAGATAAAAAAGGGTGTTGAGGGCATGGTGCATATCTCAGAAATCAGCAGGAGTAAAATAAATTCCCCTGCTGACGTCCTTCAGGTGGGCCAAGAGGTAGAGGCTGTTGTATTGAGGTCAAGCCTAAACCAGAAAAAGATAGGATTATCTATAAAGGCACTAGATGAGCTTGGTAGCGCAAAGAAAGCGCAAGAAAAACATGTTGACAAGGTAGGAACAAATCTCGGAGCTTTGATTAAAGAGTTACAGGACAAGGGGAAAGAGTAATATCAGTGCCCGCAAGGCTCTATATTTTAATGTTCTTTTCGTATGAAAAGTGGGGGGGTGAAGCATTGGCTGTATTAGTCCCAACATCTCTTTGTACTATCATTCCATTATTCCAACGGGCTAAAAGTGCCTAATGGGTATGTGGTTTCTTTTTGTCACAGCTGCGCTGGTTATTTTCTTTGCAGGAAGTTACCTGAGTGATCTGGCAGAGGAAACCGCTGGTCTTACTGGCCTGAGCAGGGGTTTTATAGGAGCCCTGATCCTTGGTATTATTACATCGCTGCCAGAGCTCTTTGGCACTTTATTTGCTGTGATATTCAAGGACAACCCTGACCTTGGCGCAGGCAATATCTTTGGGTCAAATTTGTTTAATATTGCTATCCTTTCTTTGGCAACACTTGTGTTCAGTTCCCGTGTATCCTGCAATGATTGGAAGCGGAGGTCTAATTTTTCTGTATACATGAGCATTTGTTTGAGCGTCTTTATGATAATCCTTATAGGTGTTTATCACAGAGGGATTGGTATCTCTGCAAATTGGGGTAATCTTGCAATAGTGGGATTTTACATCTTTGGGATGTGGAGGTACTCTTTTGAAGGAGGGGAGCCCGGAGAAGCGGATAAAAAGCCTGTGCCCCATAGTTTGAGACAAAACTTAATACTTATAGC
>CAZVAH010000055.1:0-8066 GCA_964625035.1 uncultured Bacteriovoracaceae bacterium
TCAGGTGTCTGATGATGAACAGATAGAGGTGCCTTCTATTGGTGGGGATAGTGTGAATAGGGTTTCCAGGAGAGTTTTGGCAGAGATTATAGAGTCCAGGGTGGAAGAGTTGTTTAAGCTTGCCTATACAGAGATCAGGGGTACAGGACTTGCAGATCAAACTTCTGCTGGGCTTGTTCTTACAGGGGGGGCCTCTTCCTTAGAGGGAATGGCAGATTTAGCAGAGGGCATCCTACATATGCCAGTTAGGGTGGGATTGCCAAGGGGGATAAAGGGGTTAGTGGAATTAGTGAAGGATCCTGCCTACGCTACAGTAGTTGGGTTATGCCTATATGGGGCAGGCAAGTCTCCATACACCAATAAATCAAAGGGGCATTCTTTTTTTGAGAGGATCCTACAATGGATCAAAGATGCCTTTTAAGAAAGGGAGGGTATACATGTTTGAATTAAAAGAACCAGATCAGGTTGGTGCAAGGATTAAGGTAATAGGGATAGGTGGATGTGGTTGTAATGCGGTCAACAATATGATCAGCTCTCATATAGAGGGTGTAGATTTTCTGGTCTCTAATACAGATATGCAGGCATTAAAGGCATCTATGTCCTCGATTCGTGTCCAGTTGGGAGCTAACCTTACCAAAGGCCTTGGTGCAGGTGGTAATCCTGAGATAGGTCGCAGCGCTGCCGAAGAAAGCGAAAAAGAGATCAGATCATCACTAGAGGGTGCAGACATGGTTTTTATTACTGCCGGGCTTGGAGGTGGAACAGGCACTGGGGCATCACCCATAATAGCTCGTATAGCTCGGGATATAGGTGCTCTTACAGTTGGCGTAGCAACAAAGCCTTTCCCGTTTGAGGGTAAAAGGAAGATGAAACAGGCCCAGGAGGGTGAGAAGGAATTGTCAGAGAATGTGGATGCCTTAATTATAATACCCAACAACCGCCTATTAAGCATAGGAGGTAAGAGTCTGCCTATGTTAGATGCCTTTAAAAAGGCGGATGAGATCTTACTTAATGCAGTAAAAGGAATATCTGATCTAGTCAATAATACAGGGTTAATAAATGTAGATTTTAATGATGTAAAGGCTGTGATGTGTGAAAGAGGAAAGGCCTTAATGGGCATAGGGGTAGGCACAGGTGAAAATAGGGCCGAAGAGGCTGCCCAGAGTGCTATTTCAAGCCCGCTGTTAGAAGATATGGACATAAACGGAGCAAAGGGTCTGCTTATAAATATTACAGCAGGTACTGGCGTTACAATGGATGAGATAAAGGAAGCATCTTCCTTGATTCAGAGCGCTACACATGAAGATGCAAATATAATATGGGGTATGGTTATAGATGAGGGCATAAAGGACGAGCTGGCCATCACAGTAATTGCAACAGGCTTTGGTTCCAAACCTGTAGTTCTTTCTCGATCAGAATCGACTTATGCTACAGCTACAGATATGCATGACGCTACCATGATAAATTATGACAAACCCGCATTTATAAGGAAGCAAGAGGAGAAGAAAGAAAAAGAGGTAATAAAGATGGGCATGGTAGTTGATGATAATGTATTGGATGAGGAAGAATACAATGTTCCCACGTTTTTACGTAAAAAGGCAGATTAGGATATTAAATGCGACCTACGGTGGTAGATATAGATTTGTATGCAATAAGACATAACATCGAGGAGATAAAAGGTCTAACTGGAGTCAGGCTCATGATGGTTATAAAGGCGGACGCATATGGTCATGGCGCTCGTGAAGTGGGTAAGTTTGTTGAAAAAAGACATCTGACAGATATGTTTGGTGTGGTAAGTATAGAGGAAGCCATTGAACTCCGGGATGCAGGGGTTAGGTTACCCATACTTATATTTGGTCTAGCAGATGGCTCCAGGGATGATATTGATGCCATCTTTGAGTATAATCTTATACCTACCATAGTAGATACCTCTGGAGTTGATGCACTTGTATCCGGTGCCCGAAGGTGGGAAAAGGCAATTTATGTACACCTGAAGGTAGATACTGGTATGGGAAGGCTAGGGCTTCTGGCAAATGAGGCCCTGGAGGGTTTAAGGTATATTTCAAGGATAGAAGAGATTCATATGGGAGGTGTATATACCCATTTCCCTGTAGCTGATAGTAAGGATAAAACCTTTACCATCCATCAAATAGAGGTATTTAACCATATGATAGATGAAGCAAATAGGCTCGGTATAGATGTGGGTATAAGACACTGCGCAAATTCCGGGGCTATACTCAATGTATCCAAGTCGTATATGAACATGGTAAGGCCAGGGTTATTATGCTATGGACTCTATCCATCCCAAGATGTATCAAAAAGATTAGATGTAATACCTGCCATGACACTAAAGACAAGCATTATGTTTGTAAAGAGGGTAAAAAAAGGAACTGCACTCTCTTATGGCCTTACATATAAGACAAAGAGTGATACATATATTGCCACCCTACCTGTAGGGTATGCAGATGGCTATTCCAGGGCTTTGTCCAATAAAGCCAGGGTGGTTATACAAGGCAAAACCTATCCGGTTGTAGGCAGGGTGTGTATGGATCAGACCCTTATAGATCTGGGAGATGATCTGTATCCTGTAGGCCAGGAGGTTATTCTCTTCGGAAAGGATATTATTACCGCCGAGACAGTTGCATCCTGGTGTGACACCATACCTTATGAGATAACCTGTAATATGAGCCGGAGGGTAGTCCGTACCTATTCTAATGTCTACTAAAAGACGTTTCTAAAAGATTAGCTTTCAGCTATCAGTACTCAACCATATAAGGAAAAAAATTCGACTTTATGCAGGATCGTGCAATACACTTAGTTGCCTGAAGTATCATTTAGGAGTCTTAAGGAGTGAGTCCAAGAGCAGATCCAAAACACAGGCGGTTTCATCCATGTTGATCTTGGACCCCGCCATAGCAAGGGTTGTGATATAAACCATCATGCTTATAATAATTCGAGCAAATAAATCCGGATTGCACTTCAAGGAGATGTTTTCAATCCTGGCCGCATACTTGATGTCTTGCGAGATAAAGGTAATCAATTCACTATCTAAACGTCTTATTATAGAAGAGATATCGGGATCAGTTGTTGTTGAGGCAATGATCCACAATCCGGCCGTTTTGGTATGTACGGTTTCTATAAGGGAGGCGATCTCCATTATGGCGGTGTGGTAACGTGTATGCAGATTCCCTGGCGTCTTCCATATCTGTTCCAGGATTTTCATAACGAAGGCATAATTGTCTTCAAGTACAGCGATGAACAGATCCTTTTTGCTTTTAAAATGCATATAGATGGTGGGCTCGGTGATTCCGGCTGCAGCAGCGATCTTTGCCGTGGTGGCATTTGCATAATTCTCCTTAGCAAATACACGCTGAGCGACTTCCAAGATCTGTTTTCTGCGTTCCTGCGCCTTCATTCTCTTCGGTCTGTGAGACGGCTGACGACCTAGATCCTTCTTATTTATCATACTGGCTCCTTATCATATAAATATTACATATATTTACTTGGCTGTTCAACTTATTTTTTGTCCATACCCATCCAGTTAAATATCCAGCACACTTATTGACAAGTGGCAAAGAGGAATATATTAGTATATACTAATATTTGTTTAACGTAGAAAAAACGCGCCGGTCTTTTTCAATGGTTGGAGTATCACCAGAATATATAGCCGAAAAGGTTGTTAAGGCTATAGAAAAAGATAAATTTATTGTTGTAACCCCTGATTTAGGTTGGATATGGTATTTGAAGCGATATATCTATCCGCTATATGTATTCTATCAACGCATCTTTTGCTGGGCATGGAATAAACAAATGAAATAATGGTTTATTGGGGTACGATCTTTATTCCGTGTTCCACAAAGGGTATAAAAAATACTTGCAGGGAATTAAAAATTAGTACAGTGTTTGCTATTAATAGTAAACACTATGTAATATTTGTTGGTTGATTGATAACGGCAAGGAAGGAAAGAGCAGCTGGATGGACGTTTGCTAATAGGGTTATACACCGTGAGTGATTTAGAGGGGGGTGTAATTCTTGAAATGGCGTAAGGTTAGCTGGTCTCTTTTACGCGCAATTACAGCAATCACAAATAGAGGTAAAATATAAGACGAGGGGGTTACTATGGAGAGGTTAAAGGTATTTGTTCTGACGATCTTGCTCTTTGGTTTGTTGCTTCAAAGCGCATGGGCTGATGTTGTTCCCGGGGATGTGATCGACAAGACCAACTATCAGAAGATCGAGGGATTGGTGCCGGATTTTATCCTGACCTGGGTGAAAAACGGCGATATGACCATGAAGATCGGAAAGCTCAATTTTGACAAGAAAGATTTCTGGCCCAAGGAGGTGAAGGACAACTGGAAGGCAAATATTGGCAGGTACAAGATTGATGAAAACAACGGGATGATTGACACCAAGACCGGAGAGCCTGCCAGGATTATCAAGGGTCTGCCCTTTCCGGAACCTGACATAAATGATCCCAGGATGCCTTCCATGCTTATGTGGAACACGATTTTCATGGAGTATTTCATCAGGGGAAACACCCATGTAATGTTGCGCTGGTTTGCGGTTAACCGTAAGGGAAAGGAAAAGCAACTTACCATGGAAAACTTTATGCTTCCTGCAGATCAGGAAAAATCCAAATTTGATTATATCCAGCTCTCTGTCTTGAGGGAGCCGTTCAGCATAGCTGGCACTGGAACGCTTGCTTTATTTAAAATGTATCCCCTTGAAAATGGAATGCGCTTCGTCTGGACGCCGGAATTGAGGAAGATAAGAAGGATATCACACAGGTTATCGGGCACGGATGAACATTTTGGTCTGGACAATGGCCCGGATGACTACTGGTCAGGGGGTTCAAGGAGCGCCATGGAGCAAAGCGTATATCGTTTTATTGAAGAAAAGGATGCCCTGGTTCCTTATGTATCTGAAGATCCTCAGAAACTGGTGAAAATCGATGATGGGCTTGCTGGAGGCAACATCGCGGGCAACAAAAAACTTATTCCCGGTTTCGAGGATTCAAACTGGAAGGGCGCGCCATGGCATCTTACGAATATCGTATGGGTCAAGGCGATGGTCTATGTAATTGAGTCCACGACCAAGGATCCCAACTATGCATATGGTCCATGTGAGGGCTGGGTGGAAAAGGGAACCTTTGTACCATCCTATAAGCGTATAACCGATACCAATGGTAAGTTATGGAAAGGGCAATACTGGGCAGGTGCCCCCTTTGAATCCGAGGACGGTAAATATAAGATTGTCTTTAAGTATGGCAATGTCATGGTGAATATGAGGAGCGATCATGGATCTACATATTGTGGCCCATTCAGGCCAGGAGCCTACATGAAAATTATGCAAAAGGATGTAAACAAGAGATTGTTTACCAGGGCGGGGTTCGCGAAGTTTTCCAAATAATTCGAATCAAACCCCTGATGCAATAAATGACCCGAAACGAGTTGGATTATTGCACCAGGGGGTCTGGATTTTGGTTTTATGAGGGGGGTTTAGATGAAGACAAGAATTGTCTTGGTTGTGTTGTCTGTTGTGTTTTTGACATGCTTGGTGTTTGGGCCATCTGTATCTTATGCCGGTGAAAGAATTAAAGGTTGTGATCTTTTTGCATGCGCCGTTATAGGAGATGGCCTCTATATTGCGGTCAGCGATCGTGGGAAGATCTTTCTGTCAGAAAACTATGGTAAGGACTGGGGTATCATAGTTAGCGATACAAAGGTCGCGTTTACATCTGTATGCTTTCCAGATGACAAACATGGATGGATAACCGGTCAAGGCGGGATTGTCCTGCATTCAACGGATGGTGGCAGGACATGGGAAATGCAGTCTTCTGGTGTAAATAAGTATCTCTTGGCCGTTGATTTTCTTGACGCAGAAAATGGATGTGCAGTTGGTGCAGATTCCACGGTTGTGATCACATCCAATGGTGGAAAGACATGGAGACTCTCCCCCTTTGACCTGGCATCGGATTTGGGGGAGGAATTCAATCTCTTTACCGTGAAGATGCTGGATGCCTCCCATATATGTATTGCCGGCGACATGGGCAGGATCTTTATCTCAGAGGATGCAGGCAAGACATGGAAAGAGGCAGACTCTCCCCTGTATGACGAAGAGATGATGGTGGGCAGGTCACTGTACTCTATTGCCTATGACTCAGGTATGCTTTCTGCGGTTGGCATTGATGGTACATATGTCTATTCCAAAGATTTTGGCAAGTCCTGGACAGAAGGCAACTCAGGTATTAATGAGCCCGAACTTTTCTGTATTGATATTGCAGGTGGTATAGGACTTGCGGCTGGTTCCGGAGGAAGCATTGTCCGGACAATGGATGGGGGTGTGACATGGGAGACCCTCAAGACACCTGAAAGGGTTTGGGGGGCGTGGTTGAGTGGGATTGATCTTAAAAAGAACATATCCGGAGAGATCAATGGTCTCCTTGTAGGTCAAAACGGTTCAGTGTGTGTTATCAGAGACTCTCAATTAACCTGGCAGTAGCATACCATATAACATCGAAATGCAGTAAAGGAGGACAATAGATGATGGATAAAAAGGCCTGTGTAAGGGCTGTAGACATAGATTATATTTTGAGATACCGGATTATTGCCCTTATTGTTCTTCTGGGGCTTACAGTCTTTTTTGCCGTTCAGTTAAGGGATCTAAAGATGGCCTCGGATCCGCTGGAAGCAATGTATCCTCAGGGGCATAAATACATTTCTACCCTGCATGCGATCAAGAAATTCGTACCTGAGTCGCACATGCTCGTATGCGTACTGGATGTGGGCACAGGTGCTATCTATAATAAAGAGACCTTGGCCAAGATCGACAGCCTTACCAAGGGTATTATGGTCATGGAAGGTGTCTTGCCCACTGGAATTACCTCTTTGACCAAGGGGATCACTCACTATAACAATACTGCAGACGGCCTAGAGATGAATTCCATTCTAGGCTATAAATGGCCACAGACATCAGAGGAGTTTGAGGCATTAAAACGAAGGGTTGCCGTCAATCCCATGGGAATAGGCAAGTATTTTGCTTATGACAATACCGCGGTTATGATCACGGCCAAACTTTGTGATATTAACCAATTAGCCAAGACATCATACGATCAGATCCCGGATAAAGAAAAGGTATCCTTTGAAAAATACAGGAATCAGCAGGCAAATGTCTTTAATGCAAATCTGTTGAAGAATATGCGTGAGCTGAAATCAAAGATCGATGACAATAATCATACCCTGTATTTTATGGGTCAGGAGATACTTACCGCGCAGATGACCGAGATGGGAAAAACGCATATCTCTATTGCCGCTTGTCTGATGGTGGTGATTACTATAATCATGCTGGCGCTATATTTCAAGACCGTCTCTGGCATAGTTGTCCCCATATTGGCCATGATTATGTCTGTGCTGTGGACCTTGGGGATGTATAGTATGAAGGGTATCGAGCTCAATCCTATGGCGCTCCTCTTCCCGATGATACTGGGCATTATGCCAGTTGCCTTAAGCGTCCTTGTTATGCTGAGATACTACCGGTCTTATGATGAGTTCAAGGATAAATACCGTGCCATCATAGGTGCCTATGAAGGCACATTAGTCATCCCTGCTACACTCACCGCAGGGCTCGTTACTGCTACCATGTGTGTATCTAATGTGCCAATGCTCAAGGACCTGGGATATATGGGCCTTTTCTCGATTGTGGGTATGTTTGCAGCGGTGGTATTTCTTGTCCCAGTCCTGATCTCATTTCTCCCTGCGCCGCTTAAAAAGGGACTGGGTGTGGGAGAAAAGATAGCGCATGTCTTTATTAGACCATCTATTGGCAGGTGGCGTTGGGGCATATTGGTCGTGTTGGCGGTTATTCTTATAATTGGGGCATTATCTGCCGCAAGGCTTAAGATAGGCGGTAATGTCCCAGGGATATCATACATCCGTTCCGATCACCCCTGGAGGATGTGTTTTAACCTATTGGAAGAAAAGTTTATGGGCCCGAATCAGTTGCTCGTATATGTAAAGGCTAATGAAGAGGGGGGGCTACTTGAGCCGGCCTCAATAAATGCCATGGG
>CAZVAH010000056.1:0-5488 GCA_964625035.1 uncultured Bacteriovoracaceae bacterium
GAAAAGCTATGCTATCCATTCGATATCTATAGTAGGCCAATTAAATTGGCAGATTGCGATCCTGGTAATATATCTACAATCTTGAATTAAAGACCAGACATACAATATATGAAATTTTATCTATTTCAGGCCTGATCATTTTTTGCTGCATGCCTCATAATCATCAAAGAGTGAAAAGTTTTTCTCAATCTGCAGAAGTTTATTTCTCTATAGGGATCTTATCTTTGAGACATCAAGAGCTAATCAGTCAAAATAATAAATGAATTTCTAACGACTGATGTCGCACGGTTTTTGCATGATATCAACTATTAAGTTGAATTTTGTGTATTTTTATATCTTGGTGATAAAGGGGGAAAGCTTCAAGATTCAATGTAATGTATTTTTCTTATATGTTGAAATACTTAATACAGTTTTGGTCTAACAGGAAACTGCAGGACTAGTTGGACAAATTAGTAAGAAAGAGGAGGGTTTGAAATGTTAAGGAAATTAAGTTTATCTTTGTTTTTGTTATCTTTTTTAATGCTATCTGGTTGCAAGATATCCGGAACCATTGCAATGGACGGGAATGGCATTGAAGGCGTCACCGTGGTTTTAAGCGGTGATGCTGATATGACCACTGAAACTAACAGTGAAGGCTACTATGTTTTTGATTCAGTGAAAGCCGGTACCTATACGGTTACAATGGGACCACCTGACGGCTATGCGCGTTCTGTTAGTAAAACAGTAGCAAAGAAAAGTGATTATGTTAATGTAGATGATGTTAATTTTTCTACGGAATCTGCGTCACTACGGACAACAGAGACCGGCAATGTTATCGGATTTAAGGAAGATAACAACAGCCATGCCTGGCTGGGTATCCCCTATGCAAAATCCGATCGCTGGAAAGCACCGCTTCCGGCAGATAGCTGGGCCACTGATACATATATGGCATTGGAAATCGGCCCTATATGCACGCAGTTTGGCGGTCTCCTTGTAGAGGTGCCGAGTGCAGATTATGGTAAACCGGTCGGTTGTGAAGACTGCCTATTTTTAAATATCTTTGCACCGGAATTTGCCCCTGAAGACATACCTGCGGGTGGCGACCGCCTGCCGGTAATGGTATGGATACACGGCGGTGGAAACAGCATAGGTCATGGCGGCAGTTATAACGGAAAAAACCTTGCTGCAGAACACGATCTTATTGTAGTTACCTTTAACTATCGTCTCGGACCATTTGGCTGGTTTACTCATCCTGCACTTCAAACAGGACTTGAAGGAGATGAATATGATGATTCCGGGAACTACGGGACCCTTGATATCATCCGCGTCCTCCAGTGGGTGCAGGATAACATCGAAAACTTTGGCGGGGATCCCGGCAATGTAACTGTATTCGGTGAATCAGCAGGAGCCCATGATACCCTCTGTATGGTGATCTCTCAGGAAGCTACCAATTTATTTCACAAGGGCATTGCAGAGAGCGGCGGCATCGGGACAACCGAGATGTATATAGGCCAGAACTACAAGGATGATCCTGTCAATCCAGGGCATTCCTACAGCTCCCGCGAAGTTGTCAACTATCTCCTTATTGAGGACGGTGCTGCTGACCGGGATGCTGCCAAAGCGATTCAGGACGTAATGACCAATCAAGAAATTCAAGATTATTTACTTGGCAAGAGCAACTATGATATTCTTGATGTTTATTACGGCGGTTATGGCGGCATGATTTCCATGCCAAAGGTATTCAGGGATGGTGTGGTATTACCAGACGCTGATCCTTTAACGCTGATTGAGGATACTGAAAATTACAATGCGGTTCCTTTAATGATGGGAACCAATCGTGATGAAAGTAAATTGTTTATGGTACTGGATCCGAATTTTGTAGAGCTCCTTGGTGGGATACCTTTTCGCGCCAAAGATCCAATATATTATGAACTGTATTCCAGCTACCACAGCGATGCTACAAAGGCATATGCTGTTGATAACCTTGCTACAATACTCAGTGAAACCTATGGGCAGCCCGATGTCTATGCCTACCGGTTTGACTGGGACGAAGAACCAACCATCCTTGGAGTAAACATGAGTCTTTTGCTCGGCGCAGCTCATGGTATGGAAATCGCCTTTGTATTTAACAATTTCGCTCAATTTATAGTGCCCCAATATGCTTCACTGGTCTATACAGATGCCAACCAACCTGGCAGATTAGAACTTGGTCTCAGCATGTCATCCTACTGGGCAGAATTTGCCTATAATGGTTCACCTGGCACAGGAAGAGATTTAACAGAAGTCGAATGGACAGCGTGGGATAACGCCCCGGGTGGTGACAAGACCATTATTTTCGATACCCAGGCAGATGGGGGTATCCACATGACTAACTTTACCATTACTCCTGAGGCTATGAAATACAGGCTTATTTCTGATACGACTTTCCCCACCCAGGAACAACATTGTAAAATGTACGCAGATCTATTTTATGGCACTGATTTATGGGATGATGATGAATACGAAAATTTAGGCGAGTGTGGATGTGGTGATTATCCAGTAGAATGATCTTTTTGATAAAGGGCCGTTACCAGAGGTTGGACTAAGATAAGAGATTGATATGAAATCAAGGAGATTTAAAGAACGGCCTAAATTTTACCTTAAACAGAGTATTTTAGGGATAAAAGAACGGTGTTAAGTTTTTTAATAACCATTTAGGAGGGAGAAGATGATAAAGCTAAAGAAAACATTATTATATCTTCTGGCCATGGCTGGAATAACAACCCTGTGTGCATGTAATTTGGCGACAATTGAAACACCTTTAAACAAGCAAAAACTTTATTTTGAACCAATTGAAGTAGTCGTTAGCCTTGAAGACAATGCCATACCTGAGACCTTCCAGGCCTTGCTGAATCTAAATGATATCAGTGACCGGTTTGAATTGACTGGAAAGGTTATGAAGGCGCAGATTGGCCCTGAGGATGGGTTGCGGGTTTTCGAAGAAGGTGAAGGTGGGTCCATCTATTTACAGGGGGCGAATACCCTGGTGACAAAAGTCATGAGCGAATCAGGAACCTTTGATATTGATTCCAGCTTGTTTTTTGTCAAGGCCGGCAATATTGTAACCACTCGGGATGACAAAGGGGTCTGGTTCATTACAGGTCCCGAAGACGCAGAGTTCTATGACATTTTCGAGGCCATGGGTTATGCTGTTGCCACAGACCGTCTGTTTCAGCTTGAACTGTTTAGGCGGCAAGGTTGCGGAAGACTGGCGGAGATACTCGGTGAAGGCATGGTTGGGACAGATACGTATATCCGTACCATGGGCTATTCTGATGATGAATTGCAGGGTTTCTTTGATGCCCTCGATCCCGAACCAAAGGCCGCAATCCAAGGCTATGTTGACGGCATTAATAGGCGGATTTCCGATATTCGTAAGAATACCTCACACCTTCCCCTTGAGTTCGTTGGCATAGGCGCTCTTAAATTGATTAAACTCGACTGGACGCGTACACTCACAGACTGGACGGTCATAGACCTTTTGGGCTGGATAACATTGCTTCAGAGGAATTTTGACCCAGAGGCCATGAGCCAAAGAGAGATCAGCAATGCAGCACTTTTTCAGGAACTTGCGGATAATTTCCCGACCGATGAAAACAGTAATGGTTATCCTGATTATATCGATATGTTCGAAGATTTGCGATGGATCAATGATCCTGATGCTTTGACCTATATCCCCGGCAGCAAGGAGATGAAATCTGCCTTGATGGAAATTGCCGGCCAGTCGTTATACGAGGAAACCTTTCCTGATCTCAGACAGGTTGCTGACAATATGGCTGAAATCCGTAACAATGTTGTGGAAGGTCTGAAAAATATCAATGCCTATGTAAAGATGGGGAGTTATGCGTGGGTCGTGTCAGGGGATAAAACCTTATCCGGGAATCCGATCATTTACTCAGGGCCGCAAATGGGCTTCTCTGTTCCATCTATTATCCTTGAGGGGTCCATCAGGGCTGGTGGGATAAATGCCTCTGGAATGACGGTCGCAGGCATCCCTGTAATGCTCATAGGTCGTACACCACACCACGCCTGGTCCATGCAGGTAGGCCATGCCAACACCGTGGATTATTATATTGAAGACCCGGCAGATGTGTTCCTGCACAGGACTGAAACCATTAAGGTTCTTGGCGAAGATGATGTCTTGCTGCCGATTTACAGGACATCCCACGGTCCTGTAATAAGTCCAATGCCGTATGATCCGGCAACATACGATCCTATTTCAGATGGTCCAATCATTTCCTGGAAATACTCGCACTGGGGACATGAGCTTGATGGTGCCAATGGTTTTCTTAAACTCATACGTGCTACTGACATGGATGAGTTTGGAGAGGGGATAGAACTCATTCCTGTCTCCTTTCACATTTGCTATGCTGATAGCGACGGTAATATCGCCTACTGGATGACAGGCCGCGATCCAGTAAGACCTGAAGGTGAATGGCGTTTCCCGCAGGGATTCCTTGGTCTTCCTCTGGAATGGGATTCGGAAATACTCATAGGCCGCTCCACTGATCGAAATACCACCCAGGGATTTTACAGCGGATGGAATAACAAATCCAACCCTGAGTACGACAGTCCCTATGGACCCTTCCACCGGGCCCAAGTGATCCATGATTACCTCTCCACCCATAACAATCTGACGTTTGAAGATGTCAGGGACCTGGCACTCAACATTGCTACCACTGATTCATTTGGTGGTGGAGGAAATCCATGGAAATTTGTAGAAACTTATTTTACTGATGTGGTTAATGCAAACTCCACCCCTGAACGTGCTGCTGCTCTTGCCATCATGGCTAGCTGGGATGGCCATTTTGTTGATGGAGGGGAGACACAGTGGGCCTGGGGCACTGATCGTGCTGATGCCTGGGTCCTCATGAATAAATGGCTTCGCGAGGTTATCAGCTTGACATTCGAAGATGAGCTGGGCACGAGTCAAAGCAAGAGTACCCTGTTCAATGTATTGCTTCACGGCCTTCCTGGGACAACGATAATTAACAATTACAACTGGTTCCAGAATGCAGATCCAGGTGCACCCCAGACCGCCGATGAAATCATTATTACGGCCCTGGACAATGTCCTAGCCGAACTGGGAGAACCGCCCTGGGGGATTGATGCTCGAGGAGAAATCACTTACAAACATTCCCTTCTCGGGGAGGTGCATACAATGCCGTTCTCATCACGATCCACATATGCCCAGTGCGTGGAATACGGAACCGCAGGCCCTGTGCGCATTGAAAGCATGTTCCCGCTCGGGGAGTCTGGAAACATTCTTCTCGGTCCCTGGTTTGCTCCGGTTTTCGACCCTAACTTCTTCAGCATGACGCCGGTATTTGATGGGTTTGCTCACAGAGAGTTCCCCCTATTTGATTGATTCCGAGGGAAACTAAAGTTCGTTAAGCCCCCGGCCTTCCTGGCCGGGGGCCTGGCTTATAGTCCCACCGCTTACATCAATCAATGGTATGAACCCCTGTAT
>CAZVAH010000056.1:5498-8018 GCA_964625035.1 uncultured Bacteriovoracaceae bacterium
GGCGGATTAAATATCAAGGGGAATACCATAAGGATTCGTGCAACAGCCTGTCGATAGCCAGTTAGCCAGGTGTGAGTCACAACTGTCGAGGATATGTATCCTGTGCAGACATCACACCTTCTACCCAGTCTTTTGCCTCTTGAGAAAGGGGACCATAAGCGATCTTCCTACCTGCTATAAGGTCTACAAGATGTTTTAATATCCGGCCTGTTGCACCCCAGACAACGCCAACTTCTGTCTTCAGATAATAGACATTGACACTCCATTCTTTCCACACCTTTCTTTCGGCCATCCACACAGTATCTTTAAGTGCATGTCTTAAAGGCAACCAGAGTAAGGTCTCGGATTCACTATTTATCTCAAATTTGTATGGATATGGCACCATGCCTACCACAGCTGCCATATGAAAACCAAGCAGCGAAATATGGTCGTCAAGCAGGCCCAGGACAGCTACTGCATCTGATGATAGCCCTATCTCCTCCTTGGCCTCTCTTAGTGCTGTTGTTTCAATATTTTTATCACCAGCCTCTACACCACCGCCTGGAAAGGAGATCTCTCCCTTGTGATATTCCACACTCATAGATCGCTTGGTCAAGATAACAGTTGGGTCCCCATCCTTATAGCACAAAGGGATTAGCACAGCAGAGGGTTTTAACCCGTCTTTTGGTATCACACGCCTATCTCTAGAAGAAAGGAGATCCTTAAGGTAAGCCTTAAATGCCTTTTTATCTGATAGTATTTTATCCGGATCCATAAATAGGGATATATATCACAAATACATTCGCATTGACACCGGATTAACTCAACAAGTTGAACGTGTAAACGTCAAGACGTGTGAATGTTGTTTTCTTTATTTCGGTATATAGCTGGGCTGGGTTTCTTTGATTTTTGATATTAACGCCCTTGACCGCCTCAAACAGATGTGTATTATTACCGCCATGAGTATGAAGTATAATCTAAAAGACATGATCGCAACATTGCAGGATAGGGTAAAAGAGGTAGAAGAAATCCTGGATATGGAGCTTCACGAAACAATGGCCTCTAAATGGATGACCAAGACCACAAAAACCCTCGCAGAGATCCTTGGACAAGATGATCAGTATGTAAAGGATTTTAAAGCAATAGATCTCAATACATCATTTATAGTAGAAACGCTCAGCCCTAATGTTGAGGTCAAAGACAACCGTTTGGCCCTGGAAGATGCAAGGGTTTTTTTGGTTTCATTAATGGACGAATTAGAATCTGAATATAGGAGCGCACCTGGGATAATGGATATGGAGAGCATCTTTGCCGAGATAAACCGCTACATATCTAATCATGGTTGTAATTCCAGTATAAGGGATGACCTCCATCAGCGGATAGCAAGATTAAAAGAGGGGCTGTTAAAAGGGAATATAACAGGTGAAGAGATAAAGAGACATATAAGGCGGGTTGGAGACCTTGATACAGAATTATTTGAAAGACTGATCCCTCTCCTTGCCTGGTTTTATATCGATAGAAATGGTGTTAGCAGGGTATATAATAGTTAAATAACAGGGTCTTGCTTGTGCAAGTGTAGATCCCATGTGGTTCAATTAAAAAGCAATTATGGAAGGAGAGATTGTGCCTAGGATAAAAAGAGCTTTAGTAAGTGCAACAAATAAGGAAGGCATAGTCTCTTTTGTGAAGGATCTTATCTCATTTGATGTTGAGATTGTATCTACTGGCGGGACAGCGCGAGTCCTAGAGGAAAATGGTATCCCTGTGATAGATGTATCAGGCTATACTGGTTTTCCGGAGATGATGGATGGCAGGCTCAAGACCTTGCACCCAAGGATACATGGTGGCCTGCTTGGGATAAGAGATAAGCCAGAGCATATGGAGGCGATGAAGGCCCTTGGCATTAAACCAATAGATATGCTTGTGGTAAATCTATACCGTTTTGAGGAAACAGTGGAAGCAGGTGCCAGCATCGAAGAGGCAGTGGAAAACATAGATATAGGTGGCCCTGCCATGATAAGGGCTGCATCTAAAAATTATCCTTGGGTTACTGTGGTTACTGATCCTAAGGATTATAGCCTCATAATAGAAGAGATGCAAAGCCTGGGCGGCGAGATAAGCCAAGCCACCAACTTTAATCTTGCGAGAAAGGCCTTTTCCCTTACAGCACGCTACGATGCAGCCATATCTAACTATCTTCAGGCCATCGATGTAGCTGAAGGGGAATTTCCCCTTACCTATACAATGCAGTTTAAGCGTCAGCAGACATTGCGTTATGGAGAAAATCCACACCAAAAGGCGGCTTTTTATAGGGATGTAGTAATAGATCAGCCATCCATTGCAACTGCCACCCAACTTTGGGGAAGGGAACTCTCACATAATAATATAATGGACAGTGATACCGCCTTAGAGATGATTATGGAGTTTGATGATGATGCATGCGTGATACTCAAGCACTCTAACCCATGCGGAGTGGCCCTATCCGATAAATCGCTTTTAGATGCCTATAAAAAGGCCTTAGCCGAGGATAGTCTATCTGCA
>CAZVAH010000057.1:0-2643 GCA_964625035.1 uncultured Bacteriovoracaceae bacterium
TCAGGTTGTTGCCCAAAGAAATCCTTTTGAGCGGACATTTAAACGTTTTTTGCAAGCGAGAAAAGATTCGGGCAACAGCCTGTCATAGTTTAGTTGACACTTATTAACATTTTTCATAATCTCTTACTATGCAAATAATATTGGCATCGTCATCCTCAAGAAGAAGGGAGTTGCTTTCATTACTGGATATTCCTTTTGAGGTAAAATATCCGCGTATAGAAGAAATCCCTTTAGAGAAAGAAAAGCCGGCCGAGTTTTGCAGGAGAGCAAGCGATAAAAAGGCACACACTGTAGCTA
Source organism: uncultured Bacteriovoracaceae bacterium (assembly GCA_964625035.1). Taxonomy (GTDB): domain Bacteria; phylum Desulfobacterota; class Desulfomonilia; order UBA1062; family UBA1062; genus JAGGYK01. The sequence goes on from CAZVAH010000057.1 coordinate 298, forward strand.
AAGATCATAAGCACGCCATAATAATTGCCGCAGATACTGTGGTGGTGGTAGACGATATTATATTGGGGAAGCCTAGAGATTATAATGAGGCCTCCCGCTTTTTAATGATGCTAAAAGGCAGAGCACACAATGTCTTCACCGGATACACCATACTATGTATGGCAAAAGAAAAGAGTATCTCTCGTGTAATAAATACCAAAGTACATTTCAACGATATGACCGAAGAAGAAATCTCCTGGTATATATCCACAAAAGAGCCAATGGATAAGGCTGGAGCCTATGGTATACAGGGGTTGGGCAAATTATTTATTAGCAGAATCGAGGGTTCATATACAAATGTAATAGGACTACCATTATCAGATCTCTATACCGACCTAAAAGGTTTTAGAGGGGTCAGGTCTTGACATTTAACATTCAAGGGCATAACAACTCGGAGAAATATTTAAAGGAAATGTCAAATGTCAAGACCTGACCCCATCTACTCGAGGAGGGCGCATAAATGAAAAGATTTATTATGGCAATAGACCAAGGTACCACTGGATCGAGAGCAATAATAGTAGACAAGGAAGGTCAGATCATAGCCAGTGCCTACTCTGAATTTGAACAGATATATCCAGAACCTGGATGGGTAGAGCACAACCCTGAAATTATATGGGATACTACCTTAAAAGTGATAAAGCAGGCTATAGGCACGGCAGGTATTGCCCCTGATAATATCCTGGGTATAGGCATTACAAACCAAAGAGAGACTACACTTGTCTGGGAGAAAAAGACCTTGAGGCCTATATACAATGCTATTGTGTGGCAGTGTAGACGAAGTGCCAGTATATGCGATACACTAAAAGAACAAGGGTTTACTCCACTTTTCCAAAAAAAGACCGGGCTAATCATTGATGCCTATTTTTCAGGTACAAAGGTGAAGTGGCTGCTCGATAAAATGCCTGAAATAAGGCAGAGGGCAAAGGCCGGTGAAATTGCCTTCGGGACTATAGATTCCTGGCTTATTGCCAAACTTACCAGGGGTAAGGTACACGTAACCGACTACACAAATGCATCAAGGACATTGATGTTCAACATTCACGAAAGGATGTGGGATATTGAACTCCTTAAGATCCTTGATATACCTGATGAGATGTTACCCCGTGCAGTCCCGTCTGCCAGTGTGGTAGGTCAAACTGATCCTAGTATATTTGGACATGCCATCCCCATAGCAGGTATTGCAGGCGACCAGCAAGCATCCCTTTTTGGACAGGGGTGTTTCTATGAAGGGCAGGCAAAAAACACATACGGTACTGGATGCTTTTTGCTTTTAAATATGGCTGATCACAAGGTTGAGGATCAAAATGGTCTTATCTTAACTATTGCCTGCGATAAAGATGGTAAACCCTGCTATGCCCTGGAAGGCTCTATATTTATAGCAGGTGCCCTAATCCAGTGGCTCAGAGATGGTTTGGGGATCATAAATGATGCGCCCGAGACACAAAAGCTTGCAGAAAGTATAGCCGATAATCAGGGGGTTTATATGGTGCCTGCCTTAGCAGGGCTGGGAGCACCACACTGGGATATGTATGCCAGGGGTGCTATACTAGGACTTACAAGGGGCACAAAAAAGGCACATATTGTTCGTGCAGCCCTAGAGGGTATTGCCTACCAGGTAAAGGACCTTGTATTAGCATTTGAGGCCTCCACTGGTAAAAAGTTCACCGGGCTTAGGGTAGATGGTGGTGCTTGCAGAAATGACTTCCTTATGCAATTCCAGGCTGATATATTAGGTTATCCTGTCGATAGATCTCAGCATGTCGAGTCTACAGGAATGGGCGCTGCATTCTTAGCAGGTATTGCTACCGAGTTCTGGGCACCAGGCAGTGAAATTGCTGATTTGAGAAAATCTCAAAAGGTATTTCACCCAAATATAACTGAACAAAGGAGGGAAACACTGTATAAAGGATGGATTGAAGCGGTAGACAGAATCAAATCCCCTGCTAGTGTAATGATAGGACAAAACCTTGAATAGTACAGGTATAAAAAAAGATCTATGCGGTTTTTAGAATATCTAGGTAAAATAACAATCAATCTTTTAGAAGAGATGGGCTCCCTCGGGATATTTATCTTCCATGTCATTTATTGGTTGTTCAAAAGGCCTGTCTTTTTCAAAGAGATATTTAAGCAGATGGAATTCATAGGGGTTAAATCTTGCACTGTAATCATACTTACCGGTCTATTTACAGGTATGGTAAGTTCACTACAGGCCGATTACGGCTTTCGACTCTTTGGTGCAGAGACCCTGGTAGGTTCTACTACTGCCCTGGGGCTTCTCAGGGAACTTGGACCTGTTCTAGCTTCCTT
>CAZVAH010000057.1:2743-8004 GCA_964625035.1 uncultured Bacteriovoracaceae bacterium
CAGTATGTGGATTATGAAGACTTAAATGCCGGGCTCATAAAGGCGGTCTGTTTTGGAGGTATACTGTCTGTAGTAGGTTGCTACAAGGGGTTCACAACCACGGGTGGGGCAGAAGGCGTTGGAAGGGCTACCACATATTCCGTGGTAATCTCTTCTGTAAGTATCCTGGTTGCAGACTATGTACTTACTGCAATTATGTTCTAGAATAAATTTATATGAAAATAGGTGTCAGCTCTCAGCGATCAGCATTCAGCTTAAAGAAAAATATAGAATAGATTCAATTCATGAGACCTTTGCATAATACCCATTATGTCATTGCGAGCTTTAGCGAAGCAATCTCAAAGTTCCTGCAACCAATGGGATTGCCACGTCGGCCTACGGCCTCCTCGCAATGAATATGAAAGCAATTGTGCAAAGGTCTCTTCTTATACAGCTAATAGCTTTTCATCCTTTGTTGTGTCCAAAAGGACATGAGGGTTTATATAAAAAGAAGTCAGGAGTCAGAATTCGGAATCCAGAAGTTAGGATACACGTAATAATCCAATCGGAAGCATTCTGGCTCCTGGATTCTGAATTCTTTTTCATCTGAATCCCTGCTGCTGCCTAAAAGCTGAACCCCTCAGGCAGTTCGCCCTCTTTTGTCCCTTCTGGTCCCCATGAGAGATCAAGGATTGTGCAAGTAGGATTTGTGGTTCTGAATATCGGCACCACCTTCATCCCGATTTCAGGCTCGCCGATGGATAGGTAACTCATCAAGATAGTGGCAACACCTTCAAACTCAATATTGATGAACTTAATCGGCTTGTCGAGGATGGTGAAGGCGCCCGCACGGTTACACACCATGAATGTATGAATCTTTGCTGTCTTCTTTGCCACATCCGTCAGGTCAACAACAGTATTCTTTCCCAGACAATCCATACAATGAATTCTAAATGGCATGTATATCGTGCCCTTGGATTCACAGGTAGGATTGTCACACCTGGTTGCCATCAGTTTTCCCTTCCCAAGGGATTCAAAGAATATTGCCTCCCCACCGTATGAGTGGATATAGGTCATATCACGTGGGTTTGTGACTCCCATAAGTTTCCATCCGTCATCAGCATTACGGATAGGCTGATTCGGTGTTAAGTGATGGAAATCACCCTTTATCTTGTATTGGTTGTTTTTGACACTTACTAGTCCAAACATGCTCATGTTTATTCTCCTTTACTAATCTTCTTTCAATAAATGATCAGGATTCATCAGAATAGTTGCGGTTACATGCGAACCAACCCCTGCATGACTGATAGACAATGCCCTCTTCGCACCCTTTACCTGAAGATCTGTCCAGTCAGCAGGTTTTTCTCTGTTAAATTTCTTCCAGAGTTTCTCATCACCATGGATCTCTCCCCATCTATTCCATAATTGTGTAGCTATCTCAAAGACCTGCATAATACCGGTTGCACCAACCGCATGCATGCACCCGATCAGACCACCTGAAAGATTAGAGGGAAGTTTGCCAGGCTTGCCGGTCTTGGGATTGGTATGATAGCAATCACCGCTTTCAACATAATCCCTGCCCTCTCCATAGGGCCTGAGGCCTATATCCTCATAGGTCTGCATATCGCTGATGGTAAAGGCATCGTGCAGTTCTATGACATCCAGATCCTCCATGGGATCAGTAATCCCAGCCATACGATAACCATAGTATACAGCCATGCGTGCAGCCAGAAACCCAGTGAACCCGGGATACCGGTCACCACCAGGGAATCTTTCGCCAAGATCCTTGTACTGATCAGGGGCCTCATTGGGAAGCAGGGGGATCTCCATATCCCTTCTGTCGGCTGGCCTGAGTGTATGCGATCCTGCACCCACCCAGATTCTCAATGGCTTGTTCTTTGTATTCTTGGTAAGTTTAATGGCTGTAGCTTCATCACAGACAATCACACATGCAGCCCCAACACTCATCAGGCAACAGTCAAGTGCCCTAAGGGGATATGCAACAACAGGGGAATTCAGCACATCTTCAACCGTAATCTTCATCGCCCCATGGGCATATGGATTCATCCTTGCATAACCGCGGTGTTTTACAGCAATCTCCGCCATTGTCTTCCTGAAGGAATCCTCTTCCTTACCGAAAACCTTCCAGTATTTCTGTGCCATTACGGCATAATAGCCGGTATAGATATGGCCCAGAGGTGTTTCCCAGTCCTTGTCGGCCGCACATGATATAAGGAAGTTCCCTTCATCAGTAGGTACCTCATCCATCCTCTCCCATCCCATGGCAAGCGCACAATCCGAGTAACCAGATGCAACGGCCTTTATCGCCTCCCATATGGTTGACCCACCAGTTGCCCCCCCGGTCTTAACACCAATGGTACCAAGGGGATCAAGCCCCAAGCGGTCATGAATCACTGCCTCGCCAAGGAGCTGGTCGCCAAAGTGATCTGCAAAATGGCCGTAGTAGGCGGTATGGATGTAGCGTTTTAACTCTGCAGGAGTCATATCGATAAGATAGGCTGCCTGCGTAAATGCATCGATACAGAGTTCCTCTGTACGCTTGTCAGGAAAGGCCCGATCAAACTTTGATTGCCCGGCTGTAACCAAATAAACCGGTTTTACCAACTTAGGGATCTTAAGTTGCTCTTCACTAAACTTAATCATACATAAACCCCCTTACCTTAATATTTCTTAGTCTGTGGTTTGCTCTTTAATCATTTACTACAGGGTTCCCACCCACAGCACCACGGACAACTCGCTTGATTTATTGGTGATCTTTTCGCTTTGTTGAATAGACCAGTAATGAACTGCATCACCCTCAAAAAGATTTATGGCTTCAGCAGCATAAACAAGCTCAACTGAGCCCTTTAACACACAAAGCACCTCCTGAGCGTTTTTTATATTTTTTCTTGCAGGGATACTTTTTCCTGGTTCAATAGTAATCACCGAGCTGTCAATGATTCTCCTGTTTTCTGGTGACAAAAAGCGCTGTGTAACAAACCCGGAGTCAGGAAGATCCACATCATTCCATTCTGATTTCCTGATCACCACCAATTTCTCCTGCCCCTGGGCCTGCTTGATCACATCACCAACCTCTATACCAATAGCATCACAAATGTTTACAAGCGTTGCTACTGATGGCGAATTGACATCATTCTCCACCTGAGACAAAAACCCCTCAGAAATATGTGCCTTTTCAGCAACCACCTTTAAGGTGAGTTTCCCTTCCTTCCTCTTTCTCCTGAGAATTGAGCCTAAATTCATCGCAACACTAACCCTATATATAGTAAATATTCTGTATAGATATATATATACTATGACTTAATATTTGTTGTCAATTAATTATTGACATAAATTAATCTTTGTTGGTATTTTAATAAAAGTAACTCATTTTTTGGACTGGGGGTGTAAAATGACAGAACTGAGCAATGAAGAATTGATGCTCGCTGAAACTGTATACAAGTGGGCACTCAATGAGCTTGCTCCCATACAGGAAGAGATAGATGAGCAGGACAAGCTCCCCGATGATTTCTTCAAAAAGCTTGGGCAACTGGGCATACTCGGCATCACAATAGACGAGAAATATGGCGGGTCAGGTCAAGGCATAATGATGCAGACCTTGGCCGTCGAACAGATAAGCAGGATATGTCCTGGTCCTGGTATGAGTTATGGTGCACACTCAAACCTTTGCGCGAACAATATACACAAAAACGGCAATGAAGCTCAGAAGAGCAAGTACCTGCCACCTATGTGTACAGGGGAACATATAGGCGCCCTGTGCCTGACCGAGCCCAATGCCGGCTCTGATGCCCTTTCCGGCATGAGGACACATGCCAGAAAGGAAGGTGATAAGTATATCCTTAATGGCACCAAGATGTTTGTTACAAACGGAAGCATTGCAGACACATTGCTCGTGTATGCAAAAACCGACCCTGAAAGAGGAGCACACGGTATAAGCGCATTCATTGTTGATGCCCTCTCGCCCGGGGTGAGCGTGTCAAAGAAACTTAAGAAATGCGGCATGCGGGGCTCTCCAACCTCTGAACTCATCTTCGAGGATGTGGTGGTGCCTGCAGAAAACCTGCTCCTGGAAGAAAATATGGGTGTAGCTGTGGTGACATCAGGCCTTGCCTATGAACGAATTGTTCTTTCCGGAGGATCTTTAGGTATGGCAGAACAGGCCCTTGAATACTCAATACAGTATGCAAAGGAGAGGGAACAGTTTGGAAGGCCCATCAAGGACTTTGAGATGATACAGCAAAAGATTGCAGATATGTACTGCCTGGTAGAGGCATCTCGTGGATTAGTTTATAAGGCTGCCCGGTTTGCTGACGGACCTCAAGGCAAACAAGGAGGAAAAGGGACCGAGTTGCATAAACTGGCTGCTGCTGCTATCCTATTTACTGCTGAATCTGCGACAAAGGTAGCATGTGATGGGGTTCAAATCCATGGCGGTTATGGTTATTGTCTGGAATATCCGATCCAAAAGCTGTGGCGAGACGCCAAGTTATATGAGATCGGGGCTGGAACATCTGAGATACGCCGCATAATCATCGCAAGAGAACTCTTTCGCTAAAAAGATCATGTAAGGTTATTCTTTGCCTGATAACCCCTTTTCAATATCTATTATAGTATGGCCACCCGGGAAGGTTTTGGTCGCATAGTCACGGAGATTATCCATCTTTTTTATTATATCCCTGATCTTTCTGGACTCCTCCAACACCCTGGATGCCGTGGCCTTGATCTCTTCATCTTTGGCAGTTTTACATATCTCACCCGCCCCGCCTATCACTACGGTAAGGGGCTGAAAGATCTCATGGGCAGCAGTAGTGGCTAATTTGGTAAGTATATCCAAATACCTCCATCTCTCTTTCTCTTTACTCAGATCGATAAAATCAAATGCCCTCTTTATGGTAAGCCTTAGCAACTCTCCACTAAATGGCTTCATTATATAGTCATATGCCCCTCGCCTAAGGGCCTCTATGACATTATCAATACTGGCATAACCCGTTATAACCACAATCAGGGTATCTATCTCTCGCTTATTAATGAAATCAATAACCCCAAAGCCATCTATGTCAGGCATCCTTAAGTCTGTTATCACTACAGGAAAGATATCATCTGATAACGCACGAATACCCTTTTCTCCCCCTAGGGCTATAACCACATCAATACCATCACTGGAGAGAATATCTTCTATCAGGCAGCAATCGCCCTCATCATCATCTATCACTAACACCCTTCTTCTGACCTTGCTATATGTTTTATGAATATCCATATGT
>CAZVAH010000058.1:0-4617 GCA_964625035.1 uncultured Bacteriovoracaceae bacterium
CTCTGGGAGTAACCTTCTGCCCTGGGTTGACAACCAATTTTTCAGGGGTTTTTTCAGGGGTTAATGACTTATCATCATAGAGTACTGAAAGATTTGGCGCCTCAACCCTTGGAGTACGATTTCGATTCTTTAATCTTTGATTTGCTTTTTTTACTTGTTCACAGATTGCCTTTGCTATCCCATTATTCCTTTCCAAAACCTTTCTAATAACCATCAAATTATCATAGAAATTTTGTTCAATATTCTCTGCTGTCTTATCTCCATTAAAACGGGGAAAACTCTCTCCAAACTCTTTTTCAAATTCGGCAAGACAATCATAAAACTCAGGTGAACAGAACTTATGTCCACCACCGTGGGAAGCCCGGCCTTCTATACCATACTTCCAACCCTTGGTTGTACGATAGACAATAGCAGTTGGTTGATTAGTCTTTATCTTCTCCACTGCAAGCTGTTGGGCTATAAAGATCTGATCATAATCAAAACCATCAGCAACGCTGATTACATTCCAATCATGAAGGTATGCAAGTTCTGCCGGATTCCATTGAACATAATCCCCAGGTCTGGATCCTTCACGGCATACATTGTTTGAGTCAATGGAAGCCTGATTCCAGTCAATATGCAAAACAATATTTTTTATTTGCGATGAAGCAGCTGCCGCCATAGCCTCGGAAACCCGCCCAGGGGTCATTCCGCCCTCACCCTCAATGATGTGGGTATAAGGGCTATTGGCACCGTATGTATCCAATGCACCAAATGCCATACCAACGGCAGTAGGAACCCCAAAACCTGAAGCCCCTGTTGTAAATCTAATAAAGGGAGTTGCTGGAGTTGGATGTCCATCAAGGGATTTGGAATTAAATTTTTTATAAAGAGGTGTTTTGTTTGTAGGATTTCGTCTGAATCCTAGCAAATCCTCAAGGCGTATCTGTTGTTTCTCTCCAGGCAATAAATTTGATTGTGCAATCCTAACGCATTCATTCCGAAGGGCCCACATTGCATACAAACCTAACGCCTTATGCCCGGCTGCATAACACAGATAATCCGCATCTTTTGCATCAGGATCTGAAAAATCATAATCCATGGTATTGTAAATGAGAGCCTCAACAATACGGCCAGAAGATATACTCCCACCAGGATGCCCGGACTGGGGAGCAAAGTTATACAAGATGCCGCAAAGACTTCTGTAGATTAAATCCAGTTTTTCTATTGGGATTACTATATTCTCACTGGCTTTATAACCAGTTTTTTTCACAACATCTGCTGCATTGAAATATTTTCCCCTTCGCTGCCCTAATTCAAATTTCGAAGCATTGATGCTTTTGCCTGATAATTCCATTTGCTTTCTCCTTCACGCGTCTTGATGGAGATGTTTTACTTCACTTATAAAACCTGCAAAACCGTCCATGTCATTTATAGCCTGATCCATCTTCCGGACACCAGCCTTTATTGAGTTTATATCCGTCGCCGTCGAAAATTATTATTAGGAATAGCCGGCTAATCAATTGAAAACTGGAAGCGGAGCAAAATAAAACTGCCCATACTTAAAGATAAGGTATCTTCGTCTTCAAAAAAACAAATTTTACAACTACTTGCCGGAATGAATTGGTGGAATCTAATATTTGGATCAGACTAGTACTCAACTGTTATTTACATAACGCCAGTATGTCAGCAATTACTTCCCTGGGATAATCGCTCTCCCATTTGTTTGCCAGCATCGTTGCATTTTCGGCAATTTTCTCAATGTCTTCTTGTGAAACTTCTCTGCCATCTATATATCCTTACATCTTCCCTGATCGGTCCGATTCAGCCTGTGATAGATCCCCCTATTTTTCTTATAGAGCCTGAGGAATGTCTGAAACAGGTCATCATATAAGGTCCTAACCGAAGGCCTTGGGTCATATACATCCTTGAACTCAGTAAGCCCAAGTATGTCCTTAAAGTCGATGTATCCTAGTGCCACTGATGCGATGAGCCCTGCCCCCCTTGCATTCACCTGTATTGGGTTCTTCAGCTGGCTTATTGTTCTCTCTAGGACATCTGCGTGTATCTGGCACCAGATGTCTGAGGTAGCGCCCCCACCAACCATGGCAATCGGATCCATCTTACGCGAGATAAATTTTTCTGCAGGTCCTAGCATCCATCGCGTATTAAACGCCACGCCCTCGAAGACAGCCCTTATGATGTCCTCTCTGGTATTCTCTAAAGAGATGTTGTGAATACCTCCCCTTAGGAGGTGATCGTCAACAGGCGTGCGTTCGCCGTATATCCATGGGGTGTAGATAAGACCGTTACTGCCGGCAGGTACCCGCTTGCAGGCCTCGTCGAAGACCTTGAATACATCAGGTTTATGCTCCTCTCTCAGCAGGGCATCCTTGTGATAGAGGATCTTATCCCTGAGGAAGTTGAGGCTGCCTCCTGCAGTTGTCTGATTATTCATGAGCAGGTATCTTCCCGGTATAGCGCAGGGAAGCGATGCCATGCCATGCAGGACGTCGGTCTTCTTAAAGGGCACATGGGCACTCAGATAGGATGAGGTGCCAAGATAGAAGATTGTCTGATAGTCCTCCACTGCCCCGGAACCTATGGCAGAGGCTGAGACATCGATGGCGCCCGCTACAACCTTGACTTTGGGAGATAGTCCCCATTCATCTACAACCTCAGGCCTCAAGGTACCGATGATCTCAGTGCTCTTTACAAGTTCAGGATACCTTTCCCTATCAATGCCAGATGCCCTCACCAACCCATCATGATAGGTGATATTGTCCGGGTCGCGTGTATCAGTGACCCAGCTCGTCATGATGGAGTCGTAGGTAGAGACAAGCTCTCCTGTTAGTCTCAGGTTTACAAAATCCAGTGAGTTGAGAAACTTGTAGGTCTTCTCATACACATCAGGCCTCTCATACCTTATGTACTGCATATGACCTGCCGGGTCCTTTCCTGACTTGGATGGACCACCACCTGTGATTCGCACCCAGCGGATGAGTTTGAAGATATCATAACCTGCCACCCTGAAAGGGCCTGTTATAAGTTTCTTTATATGTTTGGCACCTCTTGAGTCCATCCAGTTTATACATCTCATCAGGCTTCTGCCCTCTCTGTCCACCGCAACTGTCTCTTCACCCATGGCAGAGGTGCACACCGCATCTATATCCTGAGGAGAGACTAGCCGCTGATTCATGAGCCTTTTCACCGCCGCAGATATGGCATGCCACCAGTCCTCAGGATCCTGCTCAGCACCACCTCCTGGAACCAGATGTAAAGCTACGGGCTCATACTCCCATCCCACCACCTCTCCATAGATGGACACCAGGGCCACCTTTGCCCCTGAGGTGCCAAGATCTATAGCCAGTATATACTTCATATCTCTTTTCATGGATATTCCCCTCTCGAGGAGACCAAAATATGGCCACACATAAAGTCCGGTTGTCTCTTATACCAATGCCACTGCCCTTTATTCATGACGACTCATCTCCCCTATCATTGTGGATTCCTTGAATCTTGTGACCAGGATGCAATTTAGCCCCAACAGAACAAAGGCCAGAATCAAAGCCGGGGTAAAGGATCCAAATGTATCATGTATCACCCCCATGCCGTAGATAAAGACAACCGATATCTGCCCGGCAAGTTGAAGCAGGCCATTTGATGTCCCTTCTGGTGCAGGATAGGTTATCTCGGCTCCATACTGAAACCCTACAGGTGCCAGACTTATCATGAAAAATCCAACCATGAATGCTGATAACATCAAGACCATATATGTATTGCCAAAGGTAATCCCCAAAACACCAGGAAGTGCACCAATCATCCCAATCAGCATGAATGGTTTTCGCCTTCTGAAATGATCAGAAAGAGGGGGGATGATAGATGCCCCGACAATTCCGCCTATGAGAAGTAGCCCCCCAACCATACCTGCCTGTGTGATCGATAGGCCCCTGGGCCGTACAATATTCTCCACCCAGGTGGCCACCCCGTTGAATATCCCCACCCCAACAAAGAACATGAACATAAGTAGCCAGAAGTGGGGCATCCTTAGCATGTGTTTAAAGCCATCAAACATCAGGGCCCTGTCAACAAAGCCAGATGGGCTGGGGCTGGTCGGGGGATTTTCCCTGGCAAAGATGAGGAAGATGGCTGAAGAGAGAGCAGCTAGTATACCATATATCATCTGCATGGTATCTATGCTGTAGTGGAGCACAAGATAAGGGGTCAGCATAAGGCCACCTGCTGTGCCCAAGAAGTTGGACACCATGCCTAAGCCAGATGCTGTGGCCCTCTCCTCTATTGGAAACCACTTGGCAGCCACTGTGGTAAAGGCATTGAGCAAAAATGGCTGTGCAACAGAAAGACCAATGGTGCACGCTAGAACAAGGGTATAATTGGAAGAATATATACCCCTCAAAAGCCCGAAGACACCAAGGAGTAGCGCACCAAAACCAACCCCCTTTCGGAATCCGAATGTATCTATGGCCCATGCGGCAGGTATGGCCATGGGTATGTATACAATCATGAATAGCATGGCCAGTATCCCTATCTGTATATCAGATACACCGTAATACTCGGCTGCAGGGCCTGTAATAGGTGCAAAGCATATCCAGAGAAACTGGATCGTCACATTAATAA
>CAZVAH010000058.1:4627-7983 GCA_964625035.1 uncultured Bacteriovoracaceae bacterium
TAGACCTTGATAGTGGTGTCATCCATAAACTATCCTCCTTAATTACATATCTAAATAATCACCTCTTTTATCTAAAAACCCTTATCACCGCAAGTGATAATAAAGGATCATAGGTTTCATATAGATCACTTCGCACGGAAGATCCCTACCTCAATATATTGAGCGCATCCCCTATTGAGATGTCATCGTGAACAATCGCGTGTAATGCCCTTATCAATCTGGCAGGGGAGTCGTGCTGCCAGATATTACGGCCGAATATGACACCTTTTGCCCCATCTTCACATGCCATCTTCACCACATCTAATACATCCTCATCAGTGCCCATCTTGCTCCCACCCAGTATCAGGCAGGGGATGGGAAGATCACCCATCATCTTTGCAAAGGACACGCGGTCTTCCATATACGGGATCTTTAAGACATCAGCACCTATCTCAAAGGCAATGCGGTATGCATTTGCCATCATGTCAGGTCTAGGTTTCAGGCCACTAAAGGATTTTTTGCCCCAGAAGACAACCTCGACCACCAAAGCGATACCTGAGAAGTGTGCATCCTCAGAAAGCCGAGAAAGATAGGATATGTTATCCTCTAGGAGCTTATGATCCTCCCTGCCAAAGACCAGATACGCACACACGGCATTAGCACCCAGACGAACGGCCTCAGAGACAGACGCGATAGGCACCTGCACCTCTACATCACCAAGGAACTCTGCTGTTGTTGAGAATGTGATGAAATCCATGCGGGTAATTATTCTAATCCCCTGGTGTTTATTGAGCTCTACCTCAAATCGCCGCGCAAAGGATGGGGTTATGAGTATACCATCCGGGGCCCCTGAGCAGACCTCTTTGAGTGTGGTCTCAGGACTCTCAAATCCGGTATGGATTCCAGTGATGCCATGATCCATGGCAACGATTACAGCCCGGCCATCAGCTGGGAAAAAGCTCTCGGTAATACTGCTCATAATTTCCCCCTTGTATTATTTGATTATCACTCAATATTGCTGAACACACGGTCAAATCTCTCCAAGGCATCGTCAATCACCTGGCCTGTATCTGATGCATTTGTATATATCCTGCTGCCAGCTATGGTGATTATCCCTTCAGCTGTGAAGGCTGCCCCCATCTCCTCCAGCATGTACTTGTTTATGAGTCTGGCCAATGGGAGATTGCATAATCACTACTCATGATAGATCTCCTTTCTTGGTGAGTAAATGCTCATTATTGTGCAATTAATATGAACTATCTGTCAAGTTAACATAATACACTGTTGGAACACGGAATAGAGATCGTACCCCCTGGTGAAGTTGAAGGTAAAGGGGAAAGAGGGGGAGAAGGGATTGAGGTATTGCATGAGAGATAAGGTAGCAGGTAGCATCCCACTTTGGCCACTGCGTGTCCCGAGTCATATCAGAAAGTAACTGCATCATGTGGTATTGGGTAAAATCAAGATGTTACAAGAGCAGTTATTTAAGAGGCCTACTGCCCCAGGGCCTCGATAATATTCGCCTACTCGATGTTGGCCAACACGCAGTCGAACCGTTCAAGCGCGTCGTCGACGACATCATCGGTGTCTGCCATGCTCGTATAGAGCCTGCTGCCTGCCAGCGTCACGATTCCTTTGGCCATGAAGGCCGCACCCATCTCCTCCATTATGTGCTTGCGGCTGTCCACCTCGGTGAAGATCTTGGGGTTGTTGATGTCCATGAGCATGACCGCCGAGGTCTCCAGATGGCAGATGGAGGCGTGATTGAAGGCGATAAAGGGAAGATCTCTGCGAGAGATGATCTCCTGCAGTCCCTTTGTGAGTCGGTCGCCTGCCTTTCCTGCCTTGATGTGAGCATTATTTTTTTCAATCGCCTTGATGGCAAAGAAGCCTGCCGCACAGCTCAAGGGGTTGGCAGATAGTGTACCGCCCACCATGGCGCGTTTCACAACTCCCTGAATCCCGGCCGCGAAGCAGCTCATCACATCCTTCCTGCCGCCTACACCGCCGGCTGCCGGGTATCCTCCTGCCACACACTTGCCGAAGATGGTGAGATCGGGCTTTACGCCGAAGTAGCCCTGGGCGCCTCCCAGTCCCACACGAAACCCGGTAACGACCTCGTCGAAGATAAGTATCGTATCATGCGCGTCGCAGAGCTCGCGCACCTGTTTGTTGTAGTCGCGCAGCACAGGCCTTGTTCCGCTCTCCGGCCCGAGCGGCTCAACGATTACGGCAGCGGTCCCGCCATTTTGCTCGTTATCCTTCATCATCTTCTCGAGTGCATCGATATCGTTGGGGAATACCTCCTGAGTGTCCTTGTAGCACCCTTCTGGAATCCCATGCGCCTCCAGCGGCCCGACCCCGGGAATACGCATGCCGTAGACCATTTGATCGCTCCAGCCGTGGTATCCTCCGCCCACCTTGATTACTTTGGTCTTACCGGTGAAACATCGTGCAGCACGGATGGCCGCCATGGCGGATTCGCTCCCGCTTGCTAGCATACGGAACATCTCCACCGAGGGTAGGTGATGGGCTATCAGTTTGGCGAGCTTGAGCTCATATTCATGGAAGAGCCCTATGACCGGACCACATTCACGAATGAGCTCGATCACCTTGTCCTGAACCGGCTTGTAGTTGCTGCCGAGAAGCGTTGGCCCGCCGGCTTGGAGAAAATCGATGTATCGATTTCCGTCCACGTCCCACAGATAAGCCCCTTTGGCCTTTGATATGGCAAGGGGAAAGGATAGTGGAATGCGAGGTTGTGCTGAACGCTGCCGGGGATATAGTCCTTTGCCTCCGTGGTTAGGGCCTTGGAACCCTGGCATTTGACCTCGAAGTATCTTAGGTACTCATCCATCATTTCCCGTTTAATCGAATGCATGGGTTGATTGTTGGCAAGATCGTAGAGTCTCTTCAGAAGGTCTTCCGTATCCGGCCAGTAGGAAATTGCATAGCTACTCATTCTGTGTCCTCCTCTTTCTGGTGAGTCCTTACACCTCACCTGTTTCCTTTCTTCGATTGATTTCATTTGACTGCTTTGCCTTGAGGATCTCCATGAGCATGCCCGCGATATCCTCAGGCAGCGTGGATAATTCCTTCCCCGAGACCAGAGTACGATAATAGACCATGGCGGTCTTCTCAAGCAGCCCCACGTTCCTCTCCGCCTCCGCAAGATTCATCCCGAGAAGCAATACACCATGATTCTGCATAATGAAGGCGTTGCAATTGTTGCAGACGGTTTAGGCCACGTTCTTCATGAGCTCTTCACTACCGCTCAGGCGGAGAGAGCACTCAAGTACTTGCTGCTTCCATGCGCTATAGTCACACATAGGCACCTCCTTTTGGGGTCAGGTCTTCAAACTTCACTTAACATCTCC
>CAZVAH010000059.1:0-7951 GCA_964625035.1 uncultured Bacteriovoracaceae bacterium
GTTTTGGGTAATGTTGCGTGAGGTAGAGCGTAAGTGGCCTGAATTTATAAATGACCAGATGCAACTTTTCAAAAAGGCTTACGGGCCGGATATAAAAAACAGCTATGATCTGTTTTTAAAGGAGCAGACCCAGCTTAATGCACCTGATTATTTTAAGATTTCTCCTCCTGTGAAAGCCAAGAAAACTCTGACGCGTCTTATAGATCTGGCCTGTTTCTCTGCTAACTCTTTTGATAAACTGCAAGGTGTCTCTCTCGACAAGATCAGGGTGCTTTCGTACAATCAAGGCAGCTTAAGGATAATCCTTTTTGATATCCTTGAGTTTACTAAGGAAAATCGAGTGGTTCTACCCTTAGGGCCAGAGGCCAATCCTCAAGATGGGGATAATGTGTTTAGTGACAATGATAAAATATTCTTTATGGTAGCAGATGCTGGAGACCAGATAGATGAGGGCTACATAAAGGAGAAGTTCCCAAGGCTTAAGGCTGTGCAAGAGGTTGAAATATCTTACCAGAAAGATAATGAGAAGGGCTTTGTATATGTAGCTACGTTTTCTGATAAGGCGCCAATGAAGTCCCCCTTTGACTATGTAGATTTCTATCCAGAGGTAGGGATAACTGTTACACCATTTGTCTTCAACCAGTGTGAGTGTCGTAAGGTTAAAGGTGACATAGTTCCTACTCTCGGTATACGCACCTGGGCCACAGCTCCTCAGATAGGAGGAACGCCAATAGATATACATAACCGGCTCCGCCTTAATACTACCATTGCCTTCCGTATTGGGACGAAGCGTGAAAGAGAAGATGACTTTAACCTTGCCTGGCGCGCATGGTATGATGGGAGTGTGATGAATTATCGCAGAGCCACCTGGAAGATGAGCACACCTCTTGGTATAGGTGCGCCAACAGTATTTTGTGATGTAGTAGCTACGACCCTTTCCCTATTCTCCTATATAAGCTGGTATAACCCGTTTGACCCATCTCTACTGGTGAAGCACACTGAGATCTCCATTGGCGAAGACCTAAATAAAAGGGTACTGCTAGACGAAAAGGCAAAGACATTGAAAGAGGCTTCCAGATTTATCACTTCCGCAGATAAAGATGGAGTTGATATAGATGGGGTTATGTCTGAAAAGGAGAAATCAAGGGATAATACCAGGCCTTCCTGGTATCTCATAACTGGTGCTCCCGGCACTATCTTGTGTCGGACTGCTTATGATGATTTTTTGACTGAGAATGCAAAATTCAGCCTTGATTGGATAGATAGCGCTGAAGATATAGGCTACTATAATAATCGTTTAGTATTGGATAACTTCAGGAATCGACAAGAATATTTCTATATTGAGTGGAACAATGTG
This sequence comes from uncultured Bacteriovoracaceae bacterium, assembly GCA_964625035.1. Taxonomy (GTDB): domain Bacteria; phylum Desulfobacterota; class Desulfomonilia; order UBA1062; family UBA1062; genus JAGGYK01. The sequence continues at coordinate 1,358 of CAZVAH010000059.1, forward strand.
CCGTATTTCTGGAATTCAGATCCGAATAAGTACGGATGGGAAAATTTAGACCTTATACTAAAACACAGAGACAAACCTCTAACCTATAAGATTGGCACACACTCTGGCATAAAATCTGATATGTTCATTCATATACCTGATATAAAGGTGGTGAAAGAGGACTATAAATATTAAGTCCTCATCGGCCAGTTCTTAAGCTTTGGGGCATTACTGCAATGAAGATAATCGATGGAGCAGAAGCCTTTTCATTTTTAGGGGGCGAAGATGTATGCCTGTTGATTCATGGGCTTACCGGTACACCCTCAGAGATGAGATTTCTAGGTGAGTGCTTGCATATAGCAGGTTATTCTGTAAACGTACCCCTTTTGCCTGGCCACGGGACTGCGATCGAAGATCTGAATCAAAAGACATGGCATGACTGGCTAGGTTTTGTAAGTAAAGAGTTGATATGCCTCAAGCAGAATTACAGGAAGGTCTATGTTGCAGGGCTTTCCATGGGAGGGCTCTTGACTTTATCACTTATGGCTATCTTTGGTGATGAGATACAATCTGGTGCAGTCCTGTCCACACCAATGAGTTTTAAGGGCTGGAAGGCAAAATATCTTCTGCCGGTTGTTGCCAGATCTCCTCTAATCCGTCTAATAAAGGACATACCTAAATCAATCCCTGATGTGAAAGATGCGAAAGAGGACACGCATGTATGTTACGAAAGGGACTCAATTCCTGCTGCATACTCTACTTTAGAGCTGATAAGGTTGGTCAGAAAAAGGAGTTTTTTATCCAGGATAGAAAGACCACTCATAATATTTCAATCAAGACTTGATCCAGTAGTACCCTTTAATAGTGCCTATCACATATACAAGAATATCTCCTCTAAGGACAAGGAATTGATTATACTTCAAGAATCCTATCATACTATAACAGTAGATAAAGAAAAAGGCATGGTTGCTGATAATATTATAGAATTTTTTGGAAGGCACTAAAAATTATTCGTCTGTTTTATATGAAAATAGGCAGAAAATTTTGTAGGGGCCTTTTGCCCTCATCGGCCCGCTTAAGGAAAATATGCTATGCAGGGATAGAATCTGTATGAGAAAGCCATATTTTCATGCTTGGTTGCGTCCGATAGGTCATGTATGTTCAGGTGAACTCTGTGTTCTTTGCGATCTCTATGGTGAATAAGGTTTTGTTTTTAAGGGGACAACTAGTGCTTAATCTACTTGTGAAATCAGGTGTTTTGTATTATCTAGCGACTTATCATATCATAGATAAGGCAAGAAGGGGTATTAAGGTGAAGATTTCATTATCAGAGGTAGAATATGTGGCAAGACTTGCAAGGATTCGGCTTAATGAAGAGGAAAAAATAAGGTTTTTAAAAGAGCTTAATTCCATATTGGACTATATGGATCTGCTCTCAGAGGTCGATACAACAGATGTATCCCCAACAACCCATACCCAACATATTACGAATGCCCTGAGGAAAGATATAAAAAGGGCATCTCAACCCCTGAAAGATGCCTTAGCTAATGCCCCTGCTAAAGCAGATGACGCATTTATTGTACCAGGGATAATTGAGTAGGGGTTTGAATATGTTAGATTTAGCAAGAAGCTTCAGGATGGGTAATATAAGCCCTTTAGATATTACAGAAAAGATCCTCGAAGCTATAAGACATGATCCTTTAAACGCGTACATCACTGTTGATGAGACAGGTGCAAGAAATGCTGCAAAAAAAGCCGGGGAAGGGATCAGGCAGGAAAGCAATAATCTGCTCTTAGGTGTGCCCGTTGCAATAAAGGATAATATCTGCACAAAGCAGATGGCTACCACATGCGCCTCTAATATTCTATCGAGCTTTGTACCAACATATGATGCCCATGTAGTGGAGAAACTTAAAAAACTAGGTGCAGTCATTGTGGGCAAGACAAACATGGATGAATTTGCCATGGGTTCTACCACTACTACAAGTAAAGCCGGCCCGACAAAAAACCCATGGGATCTTACCAGGACCCCTGGCGGATCGAGTGGAGGATCTGCCGCTGCCGTGGCAGCAGGATTGTGTGCTGCCGCCCTTGGTTCAGACACGGGTGGATCCATAAGGCAGCCTGCAAGCTTTTGCGGTATTACAGGGCTGAAACCTACATATGGATCTGTATCAAGGTTTGGATTAATAGCCTTTGCCTCATCCCTGGACCAGATTGGACCCATGGCCAGATCTGCCAGGGACGTAGCTGTACTCTATGATGCAATAAAAGCCTACGACCAAAAGGACTCCACCAGTGTAAATATTGGCTATCTGCCAACAACCTTAGATGGCCTTGATATGCAGGGGGTAAGGTTAGGGGTGCCCAAGGCCTTTTTTGGTAAAGGCCTTGCTTCAGATGTTGAAAAGGCAGTTAAAGATGGGATATCTGTGTTTAAAGAGCTTGGGGCAAAGATTATAGATATAGATCTTCCCAATATAAGATATGGAGTTGCTGTGTATTATATTGTAGCAACAGCTGAAGCCAGTTCAAACCTTGCCAGGTATGATGGAGTCAGATATGGCCTGCGGAAAAAAGATGCGGATGATTTGATTGATATGTATATGGATACGAGGGCAAAGGGGTTTGGCCTTGAGGTAAAGAGGAGGATCGTGCTGGGTACATATGCCCTGTCTGCAGGGTATTATGATCAGTATTATAAAAAGGCATCTAAGGTAAGGACATTGGTCATTGAAGACTTTGCCAAGGCATTCAATGTGTGTGACATTATAGTAGGGCCTACTACACCTACTCCTGCATTTGGATTATATGAGATGGCAGATGACCCGTTGAGCCTTTATCTCCTTGATATATATACAATCCCGGCAAATCTGACAGGGGTTCCTGCCCTAAGCGTACCGTGCGGGTTTACCAAAGAAGGGCTACCTATAGGTATGCAATTGATGGCCCCTGCCTTTAAAGAAGACATCCTTCTAGGGGCAGGTATCGCATTTCAGGATCATACTGGATTTCATGAGGTGAGACCACAATGGAATATGATGTGATCATAGGGCTTGAGGTGCATGCACAGCTCCTTACCGAAACCAAGATATTCTGCAGTTGTCCCACCACATTTGGCGATAAACCAAACACAAATACCTGTCCTGTATGTATTGGTATGCCGGGGATTTTACCTGTATTAAACAAAAAGGTAGTGGACTTTGGTATAAAATTAGGGATTGCAACTCATTGCAAGATTGCTAAGACAAATATATTTGCCCGTAAAAACTATTTTTATCCTGATCTTCCTAAAGGTTATCAGATTACTCAGTATGAAAGTCCCCTTTGCGAGCATGGGTTTTTAGATATAGACACGAATGGGGGAGGCAAACGTATAGGTATTACCCGTATCCATATGGAAGAAGATGCAGGAAAACTCATTCATGATCTAGAAAAACATCGTAGTTTTATAGATTTTAACCGGGCAGGTGTGCCCCTGTTAGAGATAGTCTCTGAACCTAATATAAGAAGCACCGATGAAGCGGATGCATACTTAAAGGAATTGCGCCAGCTCTTAGTCTATTTAGAGATCTGCGATGGAAACATGGAGCAAGGTTCATTTAGATGTGATGCCAATATCTCTGTAAGGCCAAAAGGGTCTTCCTCCTTTGGTGTAAGGACAGAGCTCAAGAATATGAATTCCTTTAGGAATGTTCATCGTGCCCTGTCCTATGAGATAAAAAGGCATATAGATATCTTGGAATCTGGAAGAGAGGTCACACAGCAGACCATGCTCTGGGATGAGGCTACCAATACCACCTGTTCCATGCGTACCAAGGAAGAGAGCCATGATTACAGATACTTTCCAGAACCCGACCTCATCCCTGTTATGGTGGATGATGCATGGATAGAGGAGATAAGGAAGACACTGCCTGAAATGCCACGTGAAAGGCGAAAAAGGTTTGAGGATGTATATGGCCTTCCTGGATACGATGCAGATGTTCTCACTCAATCAAGGGATGTTGCAGACTATTTTGATGATTGTGTAAGTTTACTTGACTCTCCAAAAGAGATTGGTAACTGGATCATGACAGAGGTCTTAAGGGTTTTAAAAGAGGGGGCAGCAGATATTAAGGCCCTAAAGGTTACGCCTAAGATGCTTACCTCAATGATTAGACTTATAGATGATGGCACTATATCAGGTAAGATGGCCAAAGATGTATTTAATGAGATGGTAGAAACAGGAAAGTCTCCAGGAGAGATCGTGAAGGATAGTGGCCTGAAGCAGATCAGCGATGAGGGTCATCTTAAGAGTCTGGCAAAGGCAATTCTTAAAGATCACAAAAGGGAGGTGGAGTCTTATAAGAAAGGCAAAACCCAGCTTATTGGTTTTTTTGTGGGTCAGTTGATGAAGGCTACAAAAGGCAAGGCTAACCCAAAGCTTACGAATAAGATTATTAAGGAGATTCTTGAAGAATGAAGAGATTACACATAGCAGACACTGATGAGGTAAAGGCCGGTGATGTCACTGATGTGTATTTTGTAAGGACAGAGAAGATTCTGCGTGCCAGGCATCAGGACAAACATGTGTGCATGGAGGTGTTTTTAAAGTCTTTCCCGGATCCATCCTATAGATGGGGTATGTTTGGTGGTCTAGAGGAGGTAGCAATCTTGTTAGAAGGTAGGCCTGTTACCTTAAGGTCAATCCCAGAAGGCAGTATCTTCTTTGCAAATACCCCTGTTATGAGTATAGAGGGCAACTATCTTACCTTTGGGGCCTTAGAGACTGCCATCTTGGGTTGTGTATGTCAGGCATCAGGTATTGCAACAAGGGCTGCACGCTGCAGGATCGCATGCGGCAATAAGACCATGGTAAGTTTTGGGGCAAGACGGATGCATCCATCTATTGCCCCTATGGTGGAGCGAGCTGCATTTATTGGTGGCTGTGATGGGGTGGCAGCAGTGGCAAGTGCAAGATTGATTGGAGAAAAGCCAATAGGTACCATGCCACATGCCCTTGTCCTTCAGATGGGTGATACCTTGGATGCGGCCTTAGCATTTGATGAGATTATCGAAGAGGATGTGCCAAGGGTTGTGCTCATCGATACATTACAGGATGAAAAGTTTGAGACCATACGGATAGCTGAAGCCATGGGAAAACACCTGTATGGCGTGAGATTAGATACACCCTCATCAAGGAGGGGAAATTTCAGGAGGCTTTTGAAGGAGGTCAGGTGGGAATTGGATACCAGAGGATTTAATCATGTAAAGCTCTTTGTCTCTGGAGGTCTCAATGAAGATTCTATCCTTGAGATCAACGATATAGCCGACTCCTTTGGCGTGGGTACACGAATATCCAGTGCTGCATCGCTAGATTTCTCAATGGACATTGTAACCATCGAAGGCAAGGCCTTTGCAAAAAGGGGTAAGGATTCAGGGAAGAAATCGGTTTTGCGGTGTAAAAGGTGTATGAAGGATTATGTAGTCCCCTTTGGTCAGGAAAGACAGTGTGAATGTGGGGGTCCCACTTCAGATGTCTTAATGCCTGTAATAGAAGATGGAAGGCTTGTAGCCGGGCTTCCCAATCCAAGGAAGGTAAGGGCCCATGCCATGGATGAGTTAAGCTCTCTTGTCAAAGATTCTTTGCCTAAGGATGTGCTTAATATATGATGCCCCCATTTTTCTTTAAAGACGGTACATTCTATATATTGGACCAGCGAAAACTTCCCAATGATGAGGTGTGGCTACCTTGTACAAGGGCAGCTCATGTGGCTGATGCCATAGAGAATCTGGCGGTAAGGGGTGCCCCTGCTATAGGTATTGCTGCAGCATACGCGCTGAGTCTGGAAGCTAACTTTGGGAAAGGGGAATTTGTCTGTGCAGCAGATATCCTGAAAAAGGTACGACCCACAGCAATAAACCTTTCATGGGCCATAGAGAGGGTCTTGAACGTAGCCAAAGCCAGCTCAGAGGAGGATCTTTACGCCAATATAATGGCAGAGGCAGATAAGATTTGGCATGAGGAGAAGAATGCAAATGAGGCCATAGCCAGCCTTGGAGCGACTTTATTTACAGAAGACGGGCCATATAGGATACTCACACATTGCAATACAGGCACCCTTGCTACAGGTGGTATAGGTACAGCCCTTGGTATAATCCGCCGGTTGCATTCAAAAGGTAAGCTTTCTATGGTCTATGTAGATGAGACAAGACCTTTGCTGCAGGGTGCCAGACTTACTGCCTATGAACTAAAGAAAGAGGGCATCCCCACAACCCTGATTGCAGATAACATGGCAGGATGGATTATGAAGCAGAAGAAAGTGGATGCAGTAATTGTTGGTGCAGACAGGATTGCAAAAAATCTTGATGCAGCAAACAAGATTGGCACATATTCTCTGGCTGTGCTCGCACACTCCCATTATATACCATTCTATGTGGCAGCACCTATGTCAACATTTGATTCAGACACTAATAAAGGCGATGAAATTCCTATAGAAGAAAGGAATAAAGATGAAGTCCTTGGTTTTGATGGTCGCCTGTGGGCACCAGACATAGATGTATACAATCCTGCATTTGATATCACACCAGTTAGATTCATTACAGCTATTATTACAGAGTCTAAGATCTTTCGTT
>CAZVAH010000060.1:0-6952 GCA_964625035.1 uncultured Bacteriovoracaceae bacterium
GTTGTAATTACCCTTATCAATGATGCGAAGATGGAAGGCTTTGTTAGGAGCTTCGATCCCTTTTGTATCTTGTTTCAGACTGATCGGCCGGTACTTGTGTATAAGCATGCAGTAACTCTTATAGAACCTACTGAAGAGGATTCTAAATTAAAAGACTTTCTTTCAGGATGAAAAAGCACCTCTTCGCAACAATAATATTTGGTATCTTGTTTGTAGTACCTCTACTATCAGTGGCAGAAGAGCAGCACTCCTTTACGGTTCAGGGTATAGGTATTATAGAGGATGGCAACATAGCAAAAGCAGAATATCTAGCCCTTGCCGACGGGTTTAATAAGGCATTGCTTATAAGTGCCTTAGGCTATGTCCCAATGTCCTCTACATATGCCCTGATTAAGTCTTTACCCTCCTATTTCTCCTATCGGGGTACAAATGACATTTCTCAATACCAAATCATAGATAAGCTTAAGCAGGGTAATTTCTTAAGGCTTACTATAGAGCTTAGATTAAAAGAGGAACATATAAAGCAGTGGTTATGTGCACAGACCCTGAATGTCCCACGCATTGCCCGCCCAAAGATAATAACTATGATATCATCAAAAGGCATCGTGGAAGAAGATGTCTATGAATGGTGGAAAATTCCAGGCAAAAAGAGGTATTCAGCATTCGAATCTCAAATAATCAATCGGCTTTTTTTATGGGGTGAAAACGTTATTAAAGATCCACCTGAGACGAAAAGATATCCTTATGATAGCACAGATCCCATCAAGATTGCAGAAAAGGTGGGGGCTGACTTAATATTGGCAGGTAGCATAGAGTACATCCCTGAAGGGAAAAGTGTATATTCATGTGTTCTCAATATTAGACTCATAGAGGCGGTAGGCGGGAGCGAACTGGGTTCGTGGTTTGCCTCTTACAAGGGCGATCTGCAAATAGAAGAAATGAATTTTTTAATGACGAATTTTCTTATCGATCCAGTAAGGAATAAGATTGCATACAAGATTTTAAGCCTATCCCCTGAGGTTGCGACAAAGTACATATGTATAGAGGGGATCAGTGATTATAATACTTACCAATCAATAATAAATGCGCTGAGCGCTATGACAAATGTTTCTCAAATAAAGATATCCAAGATAGAGGGCCACCGTCTCTGGCATACCCTTAAGACAAAGGGTAATCTTAATGATATTATGAATAATCTGAAGGCCCAGCAGATAGCAGATGTGGATATTGAAATAAAGGATGACATGGCTTTTATAAGCATAATTAGCCACTAAATCAGGCAAGATCATCATAAGAGAACGAAGCCTTTATCGCCAGCCTGATAGTACCAAATTGACATTCAATCATGGTAATGTCCTGACAAAGGATGCAAGGCTAGAGAAGGAAACATGTCTTTGATCCCTGGTCTATTTCTTGTATTTGCCCATCAATTGACCTTGGGCTAAAATATGACCCTCTATGATTTTTAGGAGTTCCTTTTTGGTAGCACCTGGTTCAAGGTCTATTTTTGTATCAATAGCATATATCCTGAAGTAATACCTATGAGTACCAGCTGGTGGGCAAGGGCCACCGTAGCCTATCTTGCGGAAGTCATTTCTCCCCTGTGTTGAGCCATTTTCAAGTATCCCCTTTGGTGGTATACCCTCAGGCAAACCAGTTGTATTCGGTGGGATGCTATAGATAACCCAATGGACCCATGTACCCATTGGCGCATCAGGATCATCACATATAAGGCAGATACTCTTAGTTCCCTCCGGAACACCCCCCCATATAAGCGGCGGCGAGATGTCTTTACCCTTACAGGTATACTTTTCTGGTATCATAGAGCCTTGTTCAAATGCCGGGCTGGTAATACCAATATCCATTGGTTCACCTCCTTTTGCTTTATCTTGAGCCAGAATGTCTTCCTGCCAGAGACAGATGATCACTGCACTGTATAACAAATAAATTAAGCAATAATGCCATTTATACATTAGTTCCTCCCCCTGATATTTCATCACATATGAATATGGAACCCCAATATTTCACATTTGTCAATTATTTTATTAACACATCAACGCGGTATAGGGTTATTCTGGTAGATAGATATAACCACCAGTAACAGTAAAAAGAGATAGATGCTTATTACAATAAGTATGTTTCTAACAGTGGCCGTACAAGGCCGCTGAGAAAGAGTGTACCACAGGGGAGGCATGGTTACTAAGAAGAAAAGGATACAGATCAATATATGGACACCTTTAAAGAATAACCATATGGCTGGTACAACAAAACATAGAAGGATTACAGTACTAACCAGTCTATGTGCCTGTTCTAAACTAAGGCCTGCCTTCATAAGCATGATATATCCTGTTTGATTTCCGACAGTCTTATCAGCATCAATATCCTTATAGTCCTTAAATGTGGATACCAGTGACCAGCCCCCAAATATCAAGAAACTAAACACTATGATTTCTGGGGTAAACACAGGTGATCTCGCGGAGAAAATCCCGGCTAAGAAGGAGCCAAGCCCCCAAATCCCTTCTATCTTGCAATTGGCTGGGAAAAATCTTTTTGCCCTGTAAAAATCATAGTTATATAAAACAGAGACAATATATAGCAGGCCTAAAGGCAGAAAAACCATTGACTTGATGTTGTATAACAAAAAGACAAGGATCAGATATGTAGTATTGAAAAACAAGACATCCTGCCTTGTTACATAGCCATAGCGTCCAGAAAGAGTGTCTTCTTCTTTGTCAAAAAAGTCATTCTGGACTAAGGTTACCAGGCCGGCATAGAAGACCATAAATGCTGCAAAGATGGTAAAAGGATTAATCCCGCCAGAGACAGCAGCCCCCATAAAGGCAAGTAAGACAAAGGGGAGGCAGTGGAGGCTTCGTTTTGCTAGATTGGTGAATATATGCGGGTTTAAGATAAGATAAAAAACGATGATAGGTATCAATTGAAATATAGATGTGACTACCATGTTTGGTATACGCATGGATATACTTCTTGCCGTTATTGATGCAACAGAGGGGATGATCATTCCTGAAATTAAAAGGACAATTACATACACCCCTAGCCCACCCAGTAGAGACCTCTTGTAACTAGATGTCTTGATATAGGTATAGTAGGCACTAAAGATGATAGTTGACCACAGCACGATCCCCTCTCCTACAGGGAAGCCTCTTTTATAATCAAAGAAAAAAAAGTCTTTGATGCTGGGCAGGCCTACAAAGTAAGAATACCTGAAATTTCCCAGACCATAAATGAAAGCATCTATAATAGGAGGGAAAATCCCCAAGAATACACCAATCAGTACGGCATTTATCACCTTTTTCCAATCAGTCTTGGAGGAGGCTGCAACAACTAATGTATAGGAGAATATCATAAGGAGATAAAACACACAGTTATTTATAATATCTATGTGATAGTATTGCCTGTAGGCAAGCATAACCTCTTCTATTGTACGGATACCTCCCACAAATAGGGCAAAGATCAGTATAGTGTAAAAATTGTATACCTTCTTCTCTTGGAAGTATATTATTCGTTTTATCCAGTTTTTTGAACCCATTATCCCCTCCTTAAAAATAAACTAAATCAGAAGGTAATAAGGGGTCTACCATAGGATTTTGCAGATGACAAGTGATGGTAGGAGAGGGTAAAGTGGTCACTGGCGGAGGTGTGGCTTATGGGGTCAGTGGCCTGTGGATTCAGGTTCGCCTTGATTTGAAATGCCGCCTCCGTCATTTGCATCATTCAAGGGGTCGGCCGGGATGGTGCCGTTTGAGTGGCTCTGAGAGTAGACGAGACCTGGCCCTTTAGTTATTTTTTTCTATGTTTAACAATAATGTCATGATCCCATTTCTGAAGGGATTGTAGCACAGGATATCGTCCTATATCATTTCTACTGATGTGTTTTGGCAAGAGAAAGATACCCCTGGCACCTATGGTATTGTCCTTTAATCTTCCTCCCCGTACAAATACCCATTCGCCCTCTTTAAGCATTTTAAACCCAATATCATTGCCGTAGATATCCTTTATATTTGTCATGTATCTCCTGCCGCTATACACTAAATCCACCAAAAATATCTTCCTTTCAGATGCTATAATGTAGTCCTTTTCAGGGCTGACGTATGTGATCTTTCCTTGAAACTGGGTGTACTCCCAGTCTTTTATGTAATGGGATATCTTATCAGCATTGCATGCTCCTGTAAAAAACATCAGGGCGAGTATAGAGAGGCCTACTGCTGCCACGATTTTATTAAAAACATAAAACATTTTTATCTCCTCGATATTGCTTATTAGTTTTGTTTCCAGTAATAGAGTTTTGCACCCTGACCACCTGGCACGTCAAATGTCCTTGTCCCAGCACTACCTCCAGTGCCTTGAGTCCCGATAAGCAGTTTAGTACCCTTTAAGGTTACAATAAGGGTTGGCTGGGATGGAATGCCAGTTCCGAGGTATGTGCTTCTATCTGACCTGGCAAGCACCTCCTCACCCTCAACATCATTGGTTTCATCAAAGTTTAAAGCTGCCTCTCCTGTCCTATAATTCAATGCATAGAGTCTTCCTCCGCCTAGTCCCTGTGTAGCGCACTTATCTGTTCCAGAACCAGGATCTGGGCTAAAGGTAGTAAAGAACACTATCTTGTTAAATACAATAGGGGTGGAGACCATCTTTTCACCACTGCGCTCATTGAGTTGAATGAACCAGCCGTTGTTAAATGCATATGTACTGCCTGAACCATAGTTGTAGAGAGTTACATCATCCAAGTCAACCTCGGTCAGGGTTGTGGTGCCATCTGTCCATGGGGTTGTCCATTTATTCTTTATTGCATAAAAGCGATTGGTAGTATTTATCTCTGATGGATGGGTCCTATCACCTGTGCCGATATAGACATAATCACCAAAGGTCTCCAGGACCACATCTGGTGCATAGAGAAACTTCAGCAATGTGGCAGCAGTTGAACCATTTCTGGCCTTAAACAGCCACATTTTCTCCCACGAACCATTTTTGTCCCTGTCTTTAAATACAAACAAGTTACCACCTAGAGATGGTGCATAGATAGTATCATCCAGGCCATCACTGTTATAATCAAACGCAGCCAGGTCAACGATAGAATATCTCATGTCCGAATAATTACTATGATTGAAGTTTATGACTGCACTTAAAATGCCTGTTGATGCATCCACTGCATACACTGCTCTACCCTTGGAATCACCAGATGCAGGTGTATCCAGATCCTCATTGTCTGCATCATAACCCCCTGCAAGTAGTACAACCTTGGTAGTAGATCCACCACCAGCTGCTATTGTACATGGATGTGGCGTAAACCATGTCTGCCCAAGGGTCTCAGAGCCCAATATGCTTGGGCTGATCTCCCATACCCATTCAGGGGAGAGGTAACCATCTGTGATATAATCCCCAGTGACAGTATTATATTCCCCTACCTTCAGTGTGTAATATTTATTACCGCCACGTCTTAGGCCAAAGCACACATATTGATTGTTGCCTGCCCTATATAATACAGAAGACCCATCTACAAAATAGCTATGGTTATTACTGTCTTTCAGCAGATGCAGGTTTGGCAAGAGATCCCATGGCACAAAGCACCATGCCTCACTTAGTGTATCATCTGCCAGCGAGTCGGTACCTTTATCATCATCGACAAGGGTATGCAGAAACCCGTCATTTGCACCCACAAAGATTACAGTGTTATTCCCATCACACATAACTGCTGGTTTTGAATGAAGGATATCACCTAGAACCCATTCCCTCTCACTAGTCCCGCCTTGAGCATACACACCTTTTGCCGTTAGATAATTGATCAGATCGTCTTTTTCAGTATCAGTGGACACACCCATTGTTGTTGCGGTGATTGCTGCATTACTCACTGAGAATGCATTGTCGTTATGGGTCAGATTTTTATTTGCAGTGCCCTGATATGTATAGAAATTTCTATTAGTCTGATTAAGTATTACCTCGCCAGCCCCACCTTTTTCTACGCTACTTCCATCTTCACTGCTCAGTTGCCAACAAGATGTAGCATTACTCAAGATCTGACCATTTGCATCTGTAGCAGGATCGCCATCTTTATCGAGTAGGTGACCATCGCTATCTAGCCCGAACTTCTTGAGATTTCCCTTCCAGAACCCATATGCATCTACAGGCCTGAATAAAGCAAGGTAGAGACTGTTTCCTACATAGGTCCTGTTCATCTTGCTAACAGGTACTACTGGCGCTACGAAGCTTGCATTTGTCTCTAGGATTTCCCCTATAATATGACTAAATGCCCCTTGCAGTTGGCTACTATTTTCAGAGGAGTAGTACGCGCCGTGGCCGTGAGAATCATCTGCAGTAGTTTTCAAGAGTAAATCATCAGTCTTAGTTGCAAAACCAATCGTATAGGTGACTATGTTCTGTTGCCAAGAGGTGCCATAGGTATCAGTATCAAAGGATTCACCTGCACTATCTGTTGCAGGATCCACCATGAGATCTTCATCATGTAAGAACTTTGCCACATCATCCAGCCAATGAGTGCCTCCATTAGCGTCTGTCCCTGGATCAACCCCATCATTGTCATAATCACCGATAGAGTTTCCATTAATGTAGTCAGCACGGGTGAATATATTATCACCATTGCCGTCACCTTCATCACTCCATGAGTTACCATCGGTCATCAATATTATATAATTCTTCTGACACCTCCATTGTATTGGGGATGTATATGTCGTACCCGGGTTCGCCCAAGATGCCTTACCTGCAAAATACAGTCCTGCCTCTGCCATGCTCTCGGCAAGTGGGGTCGCGCCATGTGCAGTAAAGATATCAAGCGCAGCCTTTATGGTGGCATCACTAGAACCCATTTCAGCGACAATCCTACCCCCTCGGTCATTATCATTAAGTCTCATCAGGCCAACTCTGACTGCGTTGTCATCAATACTATCTAACAACTCTTTTATTGCTTTTCTGG
>CAZVAH010000060.1:6967-7899 GCA_964625035.1 uncultured Bacteriovoracaceae bacterium
TTGATCTTTGAATCAGTCTCTGTAATTGGAGAATCCAAAAAATTCAGGAAATTCCCTGTTGCCAGGGTCTCGGTATTGGATGTCCCACAGTTATATGGAGAACTATTCCCTATGTACCCCTGCCAGTGACCAATGGTATCCAGTGTATCTTTTGCATCTGTACAGCCAATATCCGAGGTACTGTTGGTAAATTCTTCCCAGGAAGCACTGCCCCATCCGCCACTACCTGATTTATAATAGACCTTATATCTCTCATAAGAAGCAGTAGAGCTGCCCCATCCACCACCACCAAAGTCTTCAGCATAATCATAACTAGGGTCATATACACTGCATGGGACATCGTCTGCCATAGATCCTGATGTGTCAAATATGATAAGCACATTGGGTGTAACATTTATCACCCCTCCAGAAAAGATCTCTGTATCATCGGCCAGGCTTGGTTTATATGCGAACAATAAACAAAGGCCCATGAGAAATATAATTTTTTTATACATAATAGATTTCTCCTTGTGTTTAATCCTTATTGTGTCGGAAAATTCTTCCATACACCTATCTCTATATTCTGGTTGTTTATATTAGATATGATCTTGTAATAATTGGTAGTTACTAGCGTGGCACTTGTACCTTCGCCCACAGGTGAAGTCCCGGTGAGGGTCATTTGCACACTGATGGTTGCACTGCTTATCATGCTGCCAACTGGTGGCGAAAGAGGGTAAGTTGTGTTCATATTTATTACTGTTGAACTGGCAAATGCATCAAAGTTAGCAACAGCATAGTTACCAGCACTCTCTGCTGTGTAAAAATCCCGTTTATAGGCCCTTTCATTTCCGGCAATCCTTGCCTCTATCGTAGTAGAACGCATCACTGCTATCCCAATAACAATCGCTGCCAGGAGTACTAACAATACCAGTACCAATACCATTCCTTCCTGG
>CAZVAH010000061.1:0-454 GCA_964625035.1 uncultured Bacteriovoracaceae bacterium
GTCTTGTCCCAGGCCTTGGAGAAGGTGTAAACGCGGGTGCCTGAACAAGCCATGGGAATGAAAAGGGCCCCGGTTTCCTTAGCCAGAGCAAGCATCCCCTTTTTTAGCTTGCGGGCCGGCCCCTTTGGGCCGTCCACCGCGGTGCCACAAAATTTTTTTTCTTTTCCCTCGTTCATATAATTCATCATGGCTTGCAGTGCCTCTTCCCCTCCCCTGGAGGAGGAACCACGGACAGGTGTATATCCGAAGCGTTTTGCAATACGGGAGGTAAGCTCTCCGTCTTTGCTTTTGCTGATCATGATTGCCCCATTGTCAAGTTTGCGAAAAAAGTAAAAAAAGAAGATAGCGTGCCGATGCCAGGATGCGGCCACAACACCTTCTTTCCCATTATTCCCCAAGAAATATTCGTCATAGATCTCTTTGTTTAAAATTTCTACCCGCACGGTGCCGAACC
>CAZVAH010000061.1:464-7897 GCA_964625035.1 uncultured Bacteriovoracaceae bacterium
GTTGTCAGGCCACCCTTTTACAATGGGTGCAAGTTCTAAAATTCCGGCCTTTATGTTATCTTCCATCATGTATCCTTCCTGTATCTATCTTAGAAGGGTCCTGACTAGTCAAGAGGTTTTTCTCTTAAAAATTTTTAACAGTATATCATAAACTCATTGGCGTCGGTGGTTGAACTCGATTCCTTAGATTATGTTTTAATAAGTTTATCCAAAATTATATATACCTGCTATAATAATTAATCAGGATATGTAAGGATAAAAAGGGATGTTTCTTTTTAAAAAGATAGTTGCGCCTTTATTTTCCCCTCTACCGTTGTGTCTTGGAATCTTGATACTAGGGCTATCCTTACTGTGGTTCTCACGTTTAAGACGGACCGGGAAGTGTATAGTTCTAGCAGGCGTGGTTTTGCTTGCTCTATTAAGTTATGATATCACCTCTGATGTCTTTTTGAGACCACTGGAGTATAGATATCCTTGCCAAGTAAGTGACACTATCACTAAACTTCTAGCCAATGATGTGAAGGTCTCCCTCAGATGGATCGTAGTTTTAGGGGGAGGGCACATATCTGATCCTCAGATTCCTATCACAGCTCAGATTTCAGAAGAATCTCTGGTTCGTCTCATAGAAGCTATCCGCTTATACAGGCAAGTGCCAGGAGGCAAGCTTGTTTTGTCAGGGGGGAAGGCTTTTGATCCGGTATCTGATGCCGAGGTTATGGCAAAGGTTGCAAGCGGGCTCGGTGTGAATAAGCAAGATATAATCTTAGAGGAGGAATCCAAAGACACAAAAGATCAGGCCAGGCAAATAAAGAAAATCGTTGGGGGTGATAGATTTGTTTTAGTCACTTCGGCATCACATATGCCGCGGGCAATATCACTTTTCAAAAGACAGGGCATGAATCCTATCCCTGCCCCTACCGGACATTTGGTCAGGAAACCTCAAGGTTTTGACCCGATGTCTTTTTATCCGACTTCTAGGGGATTGCATAAGATAGAAAAGGCCATGCATGAATATTTGGGCATTGCCTGGGCAAGGTTGAGGGGGCAGAGTTAAAGGTGACCTATATGAAAGATCCCTTTGGGCCTGGCCAAAATCTCTTCGAGCTTCAGGACTTCCCCCAAAAAAATCTCATAAAATCGACACAGGCCAATGATATTAGTATGTTATGTGAAACTGTAAGTGAAAATGTATTTTTAATGTGGAGAAACAAAAAGGGGATCTTTTGAGCGGGCATCACACGGGTTCAGCAAATACATTATGGCGAAGCGAAGGGGGGACGATTTCAGCATGTTTGAGCCCGAAGGGCGAGTTCTGAAATCGCCTGAAGCAAGCCATTAAATGTATCTGAACCCGTGTCTGACAAGCGAAAAAGTGTCCCCCTTTGGTAGTATCTAATCAAAAATGGGGAAAGTCCACTTCGAGCTTTACTTGACAGCAATGCAATCAAATATTAGTCATCTATAGATGAGATCCAATAAGGAGGGTATGTAATGAGAGTTTTAATAACTGGAGCTTCAGGTTTTCTTGGAACCAATATTGTATTGGCCTGCCTAAAAAAGGGCTGGGAGGTCAAGGCCTTTGGTTTGCCAGGTTCAAACGTTAAATACATTGAAAGGCCTGGTGTAGAGATTGTATTTGGTGATGTGGCTGATCCGGATGCCGTAAGAAAGGCCATGGTTGGGGTAGATGCAGTGATACATACCGCAGGAGATACCAGTTTCTGGAAAAGGCTCTTTGATAGGCAAAGGAGGACCAATGTAGATGGTGTGCGCACTGTAATGCAAGTCTCGCTAGAGCATAGTGTGAAGCGTGTTGTCCATACAAGCACTGTGGATGTATTGGGCTATAACCAAAATGGGTTGGCAGACGAGGATTGGAAAGATTACAATTATGCAAACACTGGATATAATTATGCAGATACAAAACGAGAAGGAGAGCATATCGCCCTTTCGTTTGTTAAAAAGGGACTTGATGTAGTGATTATAAACCCTGGTAGCATGATTGGGCCATACGATCATACCCTTCAATTTGGAAGGCTCTTTATGGATATTCGTGATGGAAAGGTCCCGGCAGTACTTCCTGGTGGTGCACCATGGGCACATGTTGAAGAGGTAGCAAGGGCACACATCACTGCCATGGAAAAGGGACGGGCAGGCGAGAGGTATATTTGCGGTGGTGTAAATGAGACATACAAGGCCGTGTTTACCCTTATTGCTAAGGCAGTAGGGGTAAGACCACCTAGATTTACCATGACACCCTGGATGACTGTAGGCTATGGATACTTGATGGAATTTATATCCTCATTTACCAATACACCGCCTGATCTCAACCCTGGGCAGGCGCGATACATGTCTGTATTTCCCAGATATGACTCATCAAAGGCAAAAGCCGAGCTTGATTTCAAATGTATTCCGCTACATAAAATGATAGATGATGCCCATAGGTGGTATGTTGAGAATGGGTTCCTGTAGCTAAATCCCAAAGAGGACTTTTAGGAAAGGAGTGAGTCTATGTTAAGAACCAAAGAGCAATATCATGAAGATTTGTTTAAGATGAGACCTAATATATATATAGGAGGGGAGAAGGTTGGCAGGGATGATCACAGGATCAGGCCCGGGATTAATGTCCTTGATCTGACCTTCGACGTAGCGCAGGATCAAAGATGGAAGGGGTTGGCTACGGCAAAATCATCCATAACAGGTGAAGAAATCAATCGATGGGCCCATCTCCCCCAGAATCCATATGACTTGATGCAAAAACAGAAGTTGATTCGTTTAACTGCACGCAGAGTTGGTGGTTGTATACAAAGATGTATGGGCCACGATGCAATAAATGCCCTTGCAATCTGTACTAAAGAGATTGATGAGGCAAAGGGTACTAATTATCACAAAAGGTTTATGGATTATCTTAGGACTTATCAGGGAAACGACCTGGATGGTTGCTGCGCTCAAACAGATAGCAAAGGCGACAGGCTGAAACGGCCTTCTCAGCAGGAAAATCCTGATGCATATGTCCACATAGTTGAAGAGAGAAATGACGGGATTGTGGTAGGAGGATTCAAGATGTCGATTACCCAGGCGGCCTATGCTGATGAAATAATAGTTATTCCAACACGTGCCTTGATGGAGGATGACAGAGACTATGCGGTTGCATTTGCACTCCCAGGTGATTGGGAGGGTATGAGTTTGATCACGCGGCCTGTCTGGCTAAGAGAGAAGGATGATAAAGACGCGCCACCTCTCTGCAAATATGGAGTCTCGGATTCTGTTATTGTGTTTGATAATTGCTTTGTCCCAAAGGAGAGGGTATTTATGTGCGGAGAGTGGGAGTTTGGTAGGAGGCTTGCCTTGCTTTTTGCCGATTCTCACAGACACAGCTATAGCGGATGTAAACCCGGCGTATCAGATGTACTCTGTGGTGCAACAGCCTTGGCAGCAGAGGCCAACAATATTCAAAGGGTGTCCCATGTTCGGGAAAAGTTATCTGAGTATGCAGGAGCTGCAGAGCTGGCATATGCTGCCGGTGTAGCTGCTGCTGTCTATGGAGAGAAGACATCAAGTGGTGTCTTTTTCCCGAACGAGATCTATGCAAACGTGGGAAGGAGAATGACAGGGGAGTCAATCTATCACGAGTACAATCTCTTAACCGAGATAGCTGGCGGTATCTCTGTGACTCTGCCATTTGAGCAAGATTTTCTAGCAGAGGATACAAAGAGAAGTCTGGAAAGGTTCATTGTAAGAAACTCGAAGCTGCCGGCCGATGTCTCACTTAAGATCTGGAAATTTGTCGAAAGTGTAGGGGCTTCTCCCATGACCGCCTGGTACATGATTGCAGGGGTCCATGGCGGAGGTTCCCCTGTTATGGAGACCATCGCATTGAATCTTGGCTTTGACTATGACGAAAGGAAAAGGCTTGCAAGATACCTTGCCGGTATTGATAAAGAATTTGACGATTCAAAGGCCTTGGCAGTAGGACCTACCTTTGGAGAGAGCTTAGTAGAGGATAGAAGAGATGAGTGAAAAAGGTGATTTTGACTATACTGCTCCCCATCAAAAAGAGTGTTTTGGAAAGGTAGGATTTAATATAAGTGATTTAGGCGGAGCATGAAAATATAGGGGATGGGATCCAAAAATAAAGGTTCAAGTGGTTCTTGAGGGGTTAAAAGGAGATAGGGAATTGATGATAGGGGAGTCATATTTCCACAGATCAAAGAAATTGATCTAAACCCTATTATTGTGGTAGATGGTTATCCTAAGGTGGCAGATGCCTTGTTTATAATGGAGGGCTGAATAATGAATATTTCTAAGATCAAAGAGATGATGGATGCCTATCCTGAAGATGGGAGGCTACCCTGTCCTGTAGCCCATTATATTGCAGCCTGGCTTTCTATTCCTCCCATTGAGGTGGGCAGGGATGCTACTAAATCAGGCATAAGTATCTATCAATGTCAGCTTGGCCTGTTTGGTTATGGCAGAAAGGGGATATCGAGCTACAAGGTCATCGGCAAAAAGGTTGAGGTCCCGGAGGAATTCAAGGTCATTGTAGAAAAAAAGGCAACCCGCCAGGGGGGGAAGGTTAAGATCTCCTGTATCCAGCTCTGGCAGATTGCAGATGAGTTAGGGATAAACCGTTTTGAGGCAGGTAATGCAGCAGATGCACTTGGATACAAGATAACACCCTGCCAGTTAGGATGTTTTTAATCCGCTTTCGCGGCAGCTTCCTTCTTCGTTTTCAGCTTCCCGCTTCGTTTTCAACTTTCGGCTTCGCTTTCAGCTACGACGGACAAGTCTCCGGACAAGACCTCAGGACAGGTTGGCCGGACAAGAAGGCTTGGGTTTGGTTCCCCTTAAGCTTGCTGAGGATAAGAGTCAAAAGCTTGCTTATGCTTAAGGGGTACATGCCATTGATTCGGTTAAGGGGACTTAATTGATAGACTATAAAGACAGGGTTATTGGCTCCCTCTTAGGGGTCTGCATCGGTGATATCCTGGGGGCATCCGTAGAAGGTTATTCAGGGGATGAAATCTCTGCCATCTTTGGACAGGTGGATAGATTTATGGCCTCCCCAAGGGGTTATGGCTGCTATACAGATGATACCCAAATGACCATTGCGCTTGCTTTATCTATCATTAGATGCGGCGGGGTAGACCCTGAAGACTGTGCAAGGAGCTATGCCGATTTGTATGATCCAGGTAGAGGTTATGGCTACGGCGCCAGTTTAATACTTAAGTCCTTGAAGCAAGGTGCGGATTACATGGCCACTGGCAGGTCTCAATTCAAACAGGGCTCTTTTGCAAATGGTGGTGCCATGAGGATAGCCCCTGTAGGGCTTGTATACAGGGACAGAGATGATGATGACTTGAGGCGTGCTGTATATGATGCCATTATGTGTACCCATGTACATCCAGAAGGGGTAGATGGCGCTGTTTTGCAGGCAAAAGCAGTTTCTTTGATGACAAAGATTGGGGACATACATCAGTTTGATCCTGAAGTGTTTCTGGATATCCTGTTAAATATTGCAAACACAGAGGTCTTCAAGGCCAAGATAAAGGAGCTAGGGGAAATATTACGTGCCTCCATCCCGGACAGGGATGCTGTGTCAATCCTTGGTTGTGGTCTAAGGGCATCTCAATCAGTGCCATGTGCACTCTTGGCTACCCTTAGATACTATAACAGTCCTGAAAATGCCCTTATAAAGGCGGTTGGCTTTGGTGGTGATACAGACACAATAGGTGCAATGACTGGCGCACAGATCGGGGCCTTACACGGTAGTGGCTGGATACCTCCGCACTGGTTTGAGAATATAGAGAACAATAGATTTGGAAGGGATGCTATAATAAACATAGCAGAAAGACTTTCCGATACTATAGTATGATGACTACTATGAAAAGTCTTTATTCCGAGCAAGAGATAGAGAAGGCATATGAGGATGTAGGTGAGCATATAAAGACAAAGCATATCATTACTAGATATTCTACGAACACTTTAGATATAAGGGATGTTGCACTTGGCGGCATAGACCTTTCAGGTATAAGAAGAGTATTGGACATTGGCTGTGGTTATGGTTTCTTCATTGAGAAGCTAAAGGGCTTATTTGATAGTAGAGCCGTTGTCACGGGGCTAGATATCCTGGAGAGTAATAAAGGCCCATTTCTAAATAGTGTCGCTAAGGTGGGCTATAGAGGTAGATTTGTAAGAGGCATGGCAGAGATTATTAAGGATATGGAGGATAATGCATTTGATCTGGTAATTACAAGTTACTCCCTGTATTTTTTTCCCCACCTTATAAAAGAGATCTCGAGGGTAGTACACCCAGATGGATTATTTATTGCACTTACCCATTCTAAGTTTTCTATTAATGAGGTTATAAGTCTGATGTATTCTGCAATGGAAAAGGAAGACGTATCTCCCCCAGAGGCAACCAGCATTATCAGGCTATTTATGGCATTTTCCTCAGAGGATGGCTCGTCACAGTTAGAGCCTTATTTTGGGAGGGTAGAGAAGGTCATATTTAAAAATGCCCTAATATTCCCTTTAGATAACATAGATGAGTGCATATCCTATGTGAAGACAAAACAGCATCTTTTGTTTAAGGAGCTATTCCGTGATTTTCCTAAAAAGGCTGAGGATGTGATAGATCATATCTATCAGGAGATCTATAGTCATGCACAGCAAAAAGGTGCCTTTAAGATATCAAAGGATGATGCTGTATTCAGGTGTTTTAGCCCAGGGAGGCTTAAGTGAAGAGAAAAGAGGGCATGACAAGGAAAAAAAGGTATTGTCCCTATTGCGGGTCAGATGTTGCGCGCAAGAACATAGGAGGCAAGCTTAGAGAGCATTGCCCTAATTGCGATACAATATTTTATGAGAATCCCCTGCCGGTTGCAAGCAGTATCTTGGTAAATGAAGATAGAGAAGTGCTGTTGGTCAAGAGAAGAAATGAACCATACAAGGGTATGTGGTGCCTGCCTATTGGTTTCGCCGAGACAGGTGAGGATATCCATGATGCTGCGCTCAGAGAACTAAAGGAAGAGACAGGTGTAGTTGGCGAGATAGTTCGGCTCGTAGATGTAGATACCATAGATAACTATTTCTATGGGAGTCTTGCCATAGTCACCTATGAGGTTAAGAGAGTGGGGGGAGAGAACATTCCTGGTGATGATGCTATAGATGCAAGACATTTCCCAATTATGGATCACCCTTCGCTTGCGTGGTCATCCAATGAAAAGGCTATTCAGATATACATTGATTATTATAAGGACACATGGTCCATGCTTGACTCGTTTAAGCAACTTTTCCCTGAGATCAGTGCAAAAGGGAAGGTTTATGCCCCTAAGGGCAGCGCCCAAAAGACATTTTTGTCCGATATCCTCATAAAGATTATAGATAGGGACATTGATATGATATCTGGAAGATGGGCAAAGGAGGTAAAG
>CAZVAH010000062.1:0-2765 GCA_964625035.1 uncultured Bacteriovoracaceae bacterium
CGAGTCGCTATATTATCTGGTATGCATAGGGTCATGTATGCCTTGCTCATGCGATGAAAATCGTGAGGGGTCAATTCCTGTGGTCTTAAGCTTAAGTCTATATGAGCAAGGCTTGCCATCTCCTGTAATAAATCCTGATCTATATTAGGGAGATGTATCAAAGAATTTTTAAGCATCTTCCTTCTTCCCTTAAATGCGCTATAGACAATCTTCTTAAATATATCCATATCCGTCTTACCCACTATAGATGTCTTCTTGGGTCTTAGCCTAATAACCATAGAGTCGACCTTTGGTTTGGGATAGAAATTTTCTGGACTCACAATAAATCCAGGTGCTGGATCAAAACAGATGGCTACCATAACCGTAAAGGCTGAGTATGGCCTGGACCCTTTAGAAGCACAAATCCTCTCACCTACCTCCTTTTGTACCATAATAACTATATCAGAAAAGTAGGAGGCCTCTTTTGAAAAACTCATTATAATCAGGGAGGCTATATTATAGGGAAGGTTTGCTACTATCTTTGTACCCTTAGGAACATATCTCTTTATATTACATTCTAATACATCACCATGGATAAACTTGATATTTGGGCTACCTTTAAACCTTTTTGCAAGGTGTTCAAAAAGATGATCATCCTTCTCTATGGCAACCACAGATCTTACATTGCTTGCAAGAGATTCTGTAAGTATCCCTTTACCAGGCCCTATCTCTAATATTGTATCCTCTGGGATTAATTGAGCAAAAGATATAATCTTCTCCACAACATTAACGTTTTGCAAAAAATTCTGCCCCAGGGATGGCTTTGGTCTCACGCTCCTCTCCATCTAGATATTGCATTCATATCAAGACCAGAGAATTTCCCTTGCCTAAACTGTCTAATGCTTGCAATACCTATCATAGCAGCATTATCTGTACAGTATTTTTTATCTGGTATAATCAATTCTATGCCTGTCTTCTCTGCAGTATCCTTAAGGCGGCCTCTAAGGGCGTTATTTGATGCCACACCCCCTGTCACAACTAGCAGATTTATCTCGTGATTTTCTATTGCCTTAAGTGCCTTTTTTATAATAACATCTATTACTGCATCCTGAAATGCAGCTGCTATCTTTGGAACAAGTTCTTCCTTGCCAGGATGAGGTATCCTTTTTTTGGGCAGCCCAGAAAAACTCAAATCCAGATCAGAGAAGATCCTCATCTTAATCACGAGATTTAAAACAGCAGTCTTAAGCCCAGAAAAGCTAAAGTCATATGAGCTATCCGATATCATAGGCCGAGGAAGACGAATCCCGGTATAATTCACATCCCTGGCCATCCTGTCTATAAGGATTCCCCCGGGGTAGCCTAAGCCAAGCAACTTTGCTACCTTATCAAAGGCCTCACCTGCTGCATCATCCATTGTCTGACCTATCTGGATGGCCTCACCTGGTGCATTCACCCTATATACAGATGTATGCCCCCCTGAGATTACCATTCCTATATGTGGATAGCTTACCTTATGTTCAATACATGCAGCACTCAGATGGCCTTCAAGGTGATTCACTCCGCATATAGGGATCTCCAAACCATAAGCTAAAGCTTTGGCAAATGATATACCAATAAGAAGCGCACCAACAAGGCCTGGACCTTGAGTGACAGCTATACCACCAAGGTTACCCAAGGCAATATCTGCCTCACGAAGGGCCTGAGCTACTACAGGTTGTATAAGTTCAATATGCCTGCGGGAGGCAATCTCAGGGACCACACCCCCAAATGCAGCATGATCCTTAACCTGAGAAGCTATTATGTTTGATAGTACTTCCCCGCTGTCATTCACAACAGCAGCAGCAGTCTCATCACAAGAGGTCTCTATAGCAAGTATATTCATATCTAGTGAACATCTATAATATCTATATAAAAGTTCTCGACTCCCTTTTCCCCCCTCATAGCACAGATGCGATACCGCTTTGTGGTCTCATTTACCCTGGTGGCATACCTTCTCAGCAACTTAGATGTGTCAATCTTGTATCCCCGATCCTCCCCTGTATTGTTGCTCCAATTGGGCACAAACCCCTTGAAATTTACATTAAGACCATAAGCACTGGAACCCATATAAATCAAGTCTTTCATTTCAAGTATTGCACCCTTGTCTACAGTAAGGACTTCGCCTGGGGCAAGGGCGTATATCCTACTATTTACATCTACTATGAGCCAGGTATGATTTTGCACCGGAATAAGATCAACATAGATTTTGCCACAAGGGAACATGTCTTTCTTTACATCTATAATGGTTGACTTGCATATATTAAAGGACTGATACATATCGTTCAATCGGCCCACATCTACTATGTTTGCTACAACGCCCCTTTTATAGTTTGATACAACACTTACCACCTTTAAAGAATCTCCTTTTGTCACAAATATCCTTTGCTCGTTGTATATAGCTATTGGACTGGCATTATTTATGGATATTAAGGCATAATCCATCTTTGGCGGATCTATATATATGCTGGGCTGCTCAGGGACAATCCCAATCTCTTTCATAAAGGCATTTATTACCATGGTCTGAAACATTACCCGTTTTCTAAAATCCTTGATGGATTTTGACGTCTCAGAAGCAAAAGCCGGCTTTTGTAACTGCGTGAGCACATAAAAAGTAGCAGATTTCCTCTGCTCCTTGTGAATGCTATCTGGATCAGCAGTTCGATGATTATTGAATTTAAACTTATATTCTTGTTCTTTAATAGATGAATTCACCCGCTTGATAACCCTGCCTGCCAAGTCCTCAA
>CAZVAH010000062.1:2865-7860 GCA_964625035.1 uncultured Bacteriovoracaceae bacterium
TCATTTACCAATATAGAATAGAAATTTGCCCTGGGGACAACAATCAAATTCCCTTTTTTGAGGGCCATGTCTACATATAGGTCTACTGCCAGGTAACCACCAGGTTCATTACCTTGTATACCGCCCATTATCATCAATGTTGGGCCGGCTTCCTTGCCATATATCCGATAAGTATCAAGTTCATGATCACTCCCCCTAAAATACACCTCATGAATCATCTCAGCACCAGCAAGGCAAGGGATCCACAAAAGGATTACGATAAGTACTAATTTCCTTATCATTGTGATATCTCCCGCCTGTTTACAGGCATTACAAGTCTCAACTTGCCATCGGAATCAAAGATATAAAAGGTAAGGGTATCCCATCCCCAAACTATCTTTGGTATGCGTAACCTTATAGGTTTGAAATTTCGTATATTAAAGGCCATGCCCAAACTAAAGTTCTGTGGCAAGCCATTTATCAGCCTTGCCTCTGGATAACTCACAAATATCTTATCTTTCTTGAATACCACAAAAAAGTAACCTGTTGCTGGCAAATCCGTACCCGGATCAACATTTACAACCTTAAAGGAAATAGACTGATCCTGTATGGTAAGATCTGTTATCTCCGCTATAGGTGGATATATCTTGGGTAGCACCTTTTCCTTCTTGACCTGCCTTGTTGTAGGAGGTGTCTTAGGGGCAATCTTCTTTTTCAGATCAATTATCTCCTCATCCCTGTGTGCAATAAGGATACTTAAATCCTTAATCTCCTCTTGCTGTAAGACAATTCTTCCTTTTAGACTATTTCTTTCCCTGTATGTATGCACAAGGGCAAGTGTGATGATTACCAATGCTATAATGACCATAAGAAAAAATATGAGTATTGCCCTTGCCAGATATGACCGTATGGTCATAATGGGCTTCCCGCCTGCAGGGCGCATGACAATTATCTGATAAGGGTCACGCATCATAGTCTTTGCCAAACCTCCTGCTGGATCAAAAATCTATCCCCAACCAGTAACAGTTTTAATTTCTTTATCCCTACATCTTTATATCTATCTGCTGTAAATGTCTGCCTGGCTGCTACAGTCCAGTATACACCAGATCGGGTAATTTTTATGTCATCAAGGGTTACATCTATGTACTTATATGCGGATAAATTCTTTGCTTTTGTCCTAAAAAAAGCATCTTTATTGGAAAATGTATCTGTATAGTATGTCTCCATCTTTCCTACATCCTTTGTCTCCCAGGCATACATCCATTTATCTAAAAATGAGAGTATTTCTTGAGTTTGCCGCTTCCTAAGATTATCTGCAACAGTCAGCCACCTTTTCGCATCAGTTATACCTGCAAAATCTTCGGCCAGGATAGCTGGCTTGCCCCTGTTTTGGTCCATATAGACACATTTAATACCTGTATCCTGAATATGATCTCCTGCAAAATCCTCTAAAAAATAAGCCAGCACATATCTCTCCGCGCCTATAATCCTCAATTTATCTATAGATATAGCTATGTGATTATATCTATTAAAAATTTTGCCTTTATATAACATATATGCATCTATATTATATATGCCTTGCCTACAAAACCTGGGTGAGTAGAAGGTTCTATATCTATCTATATCCCTACTCTCCCATGTATTTAACCATTCTTTTATAAAATCCTTGTAGGAATCTGCCATGTAATCCAAGGTGTCAGAATCCGTATATTGAATATGTTCCTGTATAACTATAGGTGTCCAGTACGGATCAAGGTAAGCTGCCAATTTATGTAAATCACTGTTTGTAAGAGAGATGCATCCATGGGTATCCATTGAAGAAAGCGGCTCATTCCTTCCATGGATCCATATACCATCTCCATCCTTGCCTGTAATTTTATCTACTAAATTCGGATAGTTTAAAATATAGGCCCTCCAACCATAAAACTCAGGGAGATCTTTCCCATCTAGCAAACCTACAAAAAAATATATCCCATCTGGTGTCCGATTATCACCCTTTACCTCTTTGTCCCCTGAGTTTTTCCCGGTAGAGCATGGAAACATCTCTATCTGCGACCTTCCTGAATAAAGATACACTCTTTGTAAGGCTTTATCTACCAATATAGTATGGTCACCATCAGAAACATCTATCAAGGCCATAGGAATCCTTTCTTGGCCTGCCAACAATAGACAAGGAACAAGCAATATCCATATGTTAAATGTTACCAAGTATAAATATCGCCTATACATACCCACTATCAAAGAGCTTTCCGATTGAATATACTGTAAACTTTATACCCTAAGGCCTCTATGGCATCTACCCCACCTTCCATTCTGTCAAGTATAGCTATGACCATCTCCACCTTGAGCCCTGCAGCCTCCACCCGTTCTATGGCCTTAACAGTGCTAGAGCCTGTAGTTATCACATCCTCTACTATCACAACCCTCTGTCCTTTAGCTACAGGCCCTTCTATCCAATTAGATGTCCCATGGATTTTCTTCTCTTTTCTTACAACAAAGACCTGAATATTATATCCTGATTGGAATGCAATCATACTGGTAGCCAAAGCAATAGGGTCAGCACCTAAGGTCATTCCCCCTATGGCATCTATCTCTCTGTCCTTTATCATCTCGAAGATGATAGATCCTATCAATGTAGCACCCTTCGGATTTAAGGTAACCTTCCTTAGGTCTGCATAAAAATCTGATACCTTACCAGATGACAGAACAAATTTACCGTACTTGACAGCATCTCGTTTTATAAGCCCTTTTAATTCTTGATAGCTATTCATTAAATACCCTCTTCATTATAGTGTCTACATAGGCTAAATAGTGAAAAATCTCAAAAAGACTATCTATCTTTTCCTGACTTAGGACTGATGCGATATCTTTATCCCTTTCTATCAAATCTTTAAATGAAGCATTACCTTCCCATGCGGATAATGCATTCCTCTGTACCCATACATATGCCTCGTCCCTTGGTATGCCTTCTTCAACCAATGCAAGTAATACCCTTCCCGAATGCCACAAACCATTTGTAAGATCTATATTCTTTCTCATGTTCTCAGGATACACGCTAAGACCATCTATTATGCCTTTGAATCTATTCAATGCAAAATCAATTAAAGATGTTGCATCAGGTCCGATCACCCTTTCTACACTGGAATGACTTATATCCCTCTCGTGCCATAGGGCTATGTCCTCCATAGCAGAGAGGGCATACCCCCTCAACAATCTGGCAAGACCTGTAATGTTTTCAGATAGTATAGGATTTTTCTTATGAGGCATGGCTGAAGATCCCTTTTGTCCCTTTGTAAAGGGTTCCATCACCTCCAACACCTCTGTCCGTTGTAGATGCCTGATCTCTACTGCAAATTTCTCTATGCTGGAGGCAATAATAGCCAAGGTAGTGAAAAACTGAGCATGTCTGTCTCGCTGAATAATCTGAGTACTTACAGGAGCAGGTTTTATACCTAATTTTTTGCATACATACTCCTCCACATCTGGAGGTATGTGGGCAAATGTGCCTACAGCACCGGATATCTTCCCATACGATATCACATCCCTTGCTGCATACATTCGGACAAGAGCCCTTTCCATCTCAGAATACCAAAGCGCAAGTTTGAGACCAAAGGTAGTGGGCTCTGCATGTATACCATGAGACCTCCCCATTATAGGTGTGCCCTTGTACTTAAAGGCCAACTTCTTTATGGAGGCCATAAGATCTTTAATGTCTTCTACCAAAACGTCGGAAGACTCTCTCAGTAAAAGGGCATATGCAGTATCCAACACATCCGAAGATGTAAGCCCCATATGAATAAATCTCGCATCATCTCCAACATATTCCCCCACGCATGTAACAAATGCAATCACATCATGGCGAGTAACAGACTCAATCTCCTCTATCCTCTTTATATCAAAGGTAGCCTTTTCCTTTATATTCTTCAGGGCATCTTGTGGTATCTTACCCAATCTAGCCCACGCCTCACACACTGCAATCTCTACATCCAGCCATTTCTGATATCTGTTTTGATCTGACCAGATCCTGGCCATCCGATCTCTTGTATATCTTGGTATCAAGACTACTTTTCCCTTCTATCTATCATATAGTTACTCCCAGAAAGAGTTTTTATATACGACTTTATCTCAGTGGCATCTTGCAAGGCCTCACCATAATGTTTATATAAAGCCCCTTTATTGAGTACTACTGCTATAGAGATGCTCATTATTGGAAATTTTCTCATCTGTCCTTTTCTATCCTTTGTAAAGAGCCCGCCTTCTTTTATATCACCTTCATTGTAAAAACTGGGTATAATCATATCAAACCTGGAAATGATCTCCTCGCATAAAGGTTTGCATGCGAGAATTGGACATATAAATACAAAATCATCCCCTCCTATATGACCCACAAACAACGGCTCTATCTTTGATTCTTCTACAGAATTTACTATAATCCTCGCAGTAGCCAATATTACCTCATCTCCCCTGGAAAACCCATAGCTATCATTAAAAGACTTGAAATGATCAATATCTGCCCATGCAATAGCTACCTTTTGCCTTTCATCAAACATCCTCTGAATGTATCTTATTATTGATTGATTTCCAGACAATTGTGTAAGTGGACTAGTATCAAGATCCCTTTGCATCCTGGACATTGTAAACCTTAACCGTTGTTCTATCACGGCCGGTTTGTCCTGAATAATGATAAAATCATCAACAAAGATGCCTTCCAAAGAAATATCCTTAATCTCTTCTCGATCCACCATAAGTACAACAGGCAGATGTCCATACACAGTATCCCCTCTAAACTCCTGAATTATATTACCTTTGGAACTCCTTACAAATGAGGCCTCCACTAGTATAAGGTCCGGAGGGTCTGTATAAATACTATCTATGGCATCTTTGGTATTATCAATTGTATTAATGTTATCAAATAACACATCAAGAACATGCGATAATTGCAACCCCACATTGCCAGATGTAAGAGATGTAAGAAGCGTAACTTTCAATACCTACTCCATTGATGCAAGCCTGAAA
>CAZVAH010000063.1:0-1840 GCA_964625035.1 uncultured Bacteriovoracaceae bacterium
AGTTGAATGAAAAGGCAAACCAGTTAGCCAGGGTTTTGAGGTCAAAAGGAGTAAAGGCAGATAGTATAGTAGGAATAATGGTAGAGCGGTCAATAGAGATGATCGTAGGACTCATTGGTATATTGAAAGCCGGAGGAGCATACCTGCCGTTAGATCCTGAATATCCTGAAGAGAGAGTGAAGTACATGCTCCAAGACAGCGATACCAGTATCTTATTAACGCAAAGAAGGCTGTTGAGCAAAGTTGAAAGGATTAAGTTCGAAGGCGAAATTATAGATATATTTGATGAGGGATTATATAGTGGAGATAAAACTAATTTAGAAAGTATAGTCACTTCAAAGGATTTAGCATATGTAATACACACTTCCGGCTCTACAGGAAAGCCAAAGGGAGTAATGATAGAGCATAGAAGTATTGTTAATTTTATAAAAGGGATGACATCAAAAATAGAATTTTTACCCACGAAAACAATGATAGCGTTGACTACAATATCATTTGACATATTTGTTTTGGAAACCCATTTGGCTTTGGCTCAAGGCTTGAAAGTGGTAATGGCAAGTGAGAGAGAGCAAAATGATCCGGAATTATTAAAAGAGGTGATGATTAAAAATGATGTGAACATGATGCAAGTCACACCATCAAGACTCAAATTGTTAATGAGCTCTAAAGAGTTTTTAGAGTGTATGAAAGGATTAAAAGAGTTGATTGTAGGAGGAGAACCCTTCCCGGGAAATTTGCTGGAAAACGTGAAAGATGTATATCAGGGCAAGATATATAATGTATATGGGCCTACAGAGACGACCGTATGGTCTACATTGAAAGATTTAACAGAGGCAGAAGAAATAAATATAGGAAGGCCCATAGCTAATACCCGGATATATATTATTGATAAATATAATAGGTTGCAACCAATAGGAATATCTGGGGAGTTGTGTATTGGAGGGGATGGTCTCGCGAGGGGATATCTGAATAGACCAGATTTGACAGCTGAGAAGTTTGTAGCAAATCCATTTGTCCCCGGTGAAAAGATGTATAGGACAGGAGACCTTGCGAATTGGCTTCCTAACAGGGATATCGATTGCCATGGAAGGGTAGACTATCAGGTTAAGATCAGGGGCAACAGGATCGAGCTGGGAGAGATAGAGGTATGTCTTGCCAGTTATGAAGAGATCAGTGATGTGACTGTAGTCGATAAGGATGATGTGGAGGGAAATAAGTATCTTGTTGCCTATTTTGTCTCGGAAACCGAGATTTCTCCATCCGATTTCAGGGCATACCTGAAAGAGAAGCTCCCGGACTACATGATTCCATCTCGATTTATACGTTTGGATAGTTTGCCCCTGACACCTAATGGCAAGGTGGACAGGAATGCTTTACCTGAACCTGAAGGAGAGCGCCCTGAGGTTGAAACTGTGTATGTAGCCCCTCGAAATGAGTTGGAGGAAATTTTGGCTGGGCTGTGGCAGGAGGTCTTAGGATTAGACAAAGTGGGTATACACGACAATTTCTTTGACCTGGGTGGCCATTCCTTGCTGATTGTGAAGGTGATTGCAAAGCTTCAGCTTTCCTACCCGATTACGATTCAGGACTTCTTTGATTATCAGACGGTTGCTGAGCTCGCTGGAAAAATTTCTGAGCGTATGGAGACTGCAGGTGTTGGACCCCTCCCTGATTTAGAGGAGGAGACTCAGACGCCCATAACCGTTGACATCCCTATCTCAGGTCAGAAAGAGATCCCAGAGACAATTCTCCTTACCGGGGCAACTGGCTACCTTGGTGCTCACCTCCTTTACGAGCTGCTTTGCAAGACTAATGCACAGATCTATTGTCTCATCCGTGG
>CAZVAH010000063.1:1940-7822 GCA_964625035.1 uncultured Bacteriovoracaceae bacterium
GGTATCTCCGGGGACTATATTCCCAATATGTCACAAGCTGTATTCAAAGAGACAGACTACGACAGAAACCAGGTGTTCAGTAACATGTATGCGAGGAGCAAATTCGAGGCCGAGGCCTTTGTGAGAGAAGCCATGGCAAATGGGCTTAATGCCACAATATATAGGGTAGGGATCCTGGTGGGGGAATCCACATCAGGCAAGTTTCAACGCTCCATTGAAACTAATGCGTTCTACGGGCTCATCAAGAGCGTGATTTACATGGGTGTAATACTGGATGGGACAGAGGGATCTCTCGAGATGACCCCAATAGATTCGTGCAGAGAAGCAATTGTGAAACTCATGCTGCTTCCGGAGACCTCGGGTCGCCAACTCCATGTGTACAACCCTAATTTTATCAACTTCCATACGTTTGCAGATTTCCTCCAATCCTTTGGATACCATATCAAGTCATTACCAGCAGATGAGTATTTGAATGCAATAAAGGGTACCAAGGGCAATGAACAGGAAAGAGAGGCACTTGAAAAACTCGTGCCACACATTGCAGGGCCCTCATCTCCAAAGACAAGGGTCGTCTATGATAACAGTATTACACAACATTTCCTTGATTTTACAGGATTTGTATGGCCGACTTTGGACGAAGGACTTGTATATAAACTGATTAACTATTGTATATCTACAGGGTTTATAAAGCCACCCGTGTCAAGAAATACAGAGGCCACAGTAGGAGATTAGGTTCAAATAATCTTATGAGGGGGAAGGTGAATATGAAGGTAGGGATTGTCACAGGGGCTTCATCAGGGATGGGTAAAGAGTTTGCCCTTCAGCTTCAAGATGAGCATGAGCTTGATGAGGTGTGGTTAATTGCAAGACGGGAGGATAAATTAAAGGAGACTGCATCCAAACTTGACCATATAAAAGGGGTTACCATACCCATGAGTCTTACCTCGAAGAAAGACATGGATATGCTCAAGGAAAAGATTGAGCATGAATCACCTGAAATACGCTTCCTGGTAAATGACGCGGGTTACGGGCATGTGGGGGCATTTGAAGATGCACCGTTAGATCGCCACTTGGATATGATCGATCTCAATGTGAAGGCATTAGTTGAACTCACTCATACCTGTCTTTCACATATGAATCAAGGGAGTGTGATCTTTCAGGTTGCATCGATCTCTGGTTTTATCCTGGGGCCAAATACAGCTATATATTCAGCGACAAAGGCATTTGTCGTAAGTTTTTCACATGCCCTTTACCAGGAATTGAAGCCCAAAGGGATTCATGTTATTACTGTATCTCCAGGACCAGTGGACACTATGTTTTGGCATATAGCATCTGATGGCACTATGGAGGTGCCTCGGGAGGCTGTTCATGCATCAGATGTGGTGAATCTGGCAATTAAGGATGCGAAAAAAGGTAAACTCAACTCAACGTATGGTTTCATCCCAAGGGTAAATATACAGATTCCAAGGATTTTAAGTAGAAAATTATTGCTGAAGATGTTAAAATAGCGGTCCTTTTTCGTTGTCTATAATAAATCTACTGATAGCAGGAGAGCAATTTGAGTAAGGCATGGATCAGGTTCTCAGATAGTAGAGATATTTCTATTCGTATGTTTTGTTTCCCATATGCTGGTGGTAGTGCACAGATCTTTCAACCATTGGGTAAGATGGTACCACACGGGGTAGATGTATTTGCACTGGAATTACCGGGCCGTGGGAGGCGTTTTAGGGATCATTTGTTGGGTGATATGGATTCAATCGTCAATGATGCCATGAATGGGATTCTTCCTCTATTGGGTAATGACTTTATCTTTTTTGGTCATTCTCTGGGGGGACTTATTGCCTTTGAATTGATTAGAAAACTTCGGCGCAAGCATTTTTCTCTGCCGCGGCACTTGTTTGTATCTGGTGTAGTTGCACCTCAGATACCTAATAATGAGCCCCCTGTATACAACCTACCCCATGATGCATTTATTAAGAAGTTAGAAGAGATGGGGGGTACGATCCCTGAGTTGTTTGATAATGAGGAATTACTGGACCTTATGATGCCCATACTTAGAAGTGATTTCCAGGTCTATGAGGCATACAAATATGTTTCAGAGGCACCTCTAGAATGCCCTATTACTGTATTTGGAGGAGCCAGGGATAAGATAGCAAAGCCAGAGTATATTAAAGAGTGGTCGAGACAAACAAGCATCTTATTTTCACACCATATCCTAAACAGTGGGCACTTCTTTATACATACACATTCTAGTGATATATTAGATATTATAGCCAGGACCATAACTTTGGAAAGGCCGTGGTAAATTCCCCGTTCCCGGAATATGTTGGTTTTGCTGTAAAGACGATGGATGACTTAGATGATTATTCGCTCTCCCCTGAAGAATTGAAGCTCATAAGTCCAAGGGCAGTGGAAAAAAGGAGGGCAGAATTTATTCTTGGAAGGGCTGCCTGTAATAGCGCATTGAGAGATGTAGGCATTACTCCTCCTCCGCCTGTGCTAAAGGGAAGGTCAGGTGAGCCTATATGGCCTGAAGGATATGTGGGTGCTATCACGCATACTAAGGATATTGCCATATGTGCTGTATGTCCTAAGACCAAAGCAGACGGCATCGGGATGGATATAGAAGAGATTAAAGGTGATATATCCCCTGATGTATATAATATTGTTTGTATTGGCCGGGAGCTTGAGTGGGTATTAGAAGATCAGTCACAAAGCACATTAAGATTCAAGCGGATATTTTCTGCAAAGGAAGCCTCATTCAAGGCGTTTTATCCCCAGGCACTGGAATTTCTGGATTTTAAAGATGCCATTTTGATGTGGGATGATGAGGAAGGCCGCTTTCTCGGCAAACTCTTAAGATCGGTGGGAGATGCGTACCCTAAAGGCTATGACTTTGAGGTAGGGAGTCTTATTGTTGATGCCTTCGTATTTAGCTTTATCCTTCTGCCTCCAAAATCCCTCCTGTAATTAGCATGGAAACCTCTGGATTTTCCTTTAGGTACCGGTGCGGAATGCATGATCAAATTGATTATGGGGTATTATAGCTGATGAGGAAACAATCATTACGCATTATCTTTGCGGTTATTCTTAGCATATTTTTATTCATTGGGCCTCGGGAGCTGAAGGCCTTTGATACCCACATCACGGATGACAACCTATTTGCAGCAAGGATGGAAGAGTTGCTCAATGTATATAACATACCATCCGTCTCTGCCTATATATTGAAGAAGGATAAAAATGGCATCTGGGATATTGCATGGGAAGGTGCCTATGGGAATAGCCTTGCAATCTGGCCCAGGAGGAAGGCCAATATTGATACGATATATCCTGTTTGCTCTATCACTAAGGTATTTACTGCTACCGCTGTGATGCAACTCAAAGAGCAAGGATTGATTCATCTCGATGACGACATTAACAATTATATGTCATTTGATATTAGGAATTCGGGATTAAACTATAACGATCCTGAGAATCCAGTTCCTCCTATTACTATAAGGGAGTTGCTTTCTCTTCGATCCGGACTTGCAGGGATGCCGTATAGCTTCTTTTTTAATTATAAAGATACCTCCACCCTCGATTTCGGGGTTTTCTGCAATCTAGCTAAATTAGAGGAATATCTGAAGAAGCCCGATGCTTGGGCTCATGTATGTGGCAATACTCCAGGTGTTAAAAGATATTATCCTCCGGGAGAGAAATTTTGTTACTCAAATGTGGGTTATCTGATTTTGGGATTTCTGATTGAGGAAGTAATCAATAAAAGGAACGAAGGTGGCCAGTGCATTAATGAAGACGGCAAAGAAATACCTTGCAAGACCTGGAAGGATTTTATCCAGGCCAATATCTTAAAGCCATTGGGGATGAATGACACCCGCTTTTATTGGTCCAATTACCTCAGGTGGAAGACCAATAAGGCTCAGGGGTATATTGAAAAAAGGTTTGAGAGTCGCATAAATCCGGATTATCCTTCCGATGGGGATGGAAAACCCCCACCAGGATCTGTATACGATAAGAAAGGGAACCCTGTACCCAAACATATACTTGTACCAGACAGGCCACCATTCAGAAACTCCACTATAGGTATATTATACAATGCCGGGGGTGCAGCCGGACAGATAAAAAGTACAATATCTGATCTTGCCAGGTTTATGGTTGTCCACCTGAACAATGGGAATGGGTATCTAAGAGACAAAGAAGGGAATCTGGTATTTGGCGAGGACGGGAAGCCAGTTCGAATTCGCATCCTTTCAAAGAATAGTGTTGAGAGTATGCACAATTTTAATGATCCTCGATTATATGATGCCGGTAATGCATGTGTCAGCCTAGGTACAGGGGATGCAACTGGTCTTTTTAAGATTGCTGGATATGGCATGGGGTGGATGCGTATCAATTGGGGAGGGCGCTATTGGAATGATCTGTGGAATCCGGATAGTACTATACATCCAAAAAGAAGGGTTGATTGGGCTAAACTCCACCCACATGGGATAGTCCCAGAGGCCGTAAGACAGCTAAATGGAGTAGACATGGGCGGTGGGCTAAACGTAGAAGGTCATGGGGGCGATCTCCCTGGTTACCACTCTGGTATGTTTCGTGTCTCGGATAACCTTGCAATACTATACTTGATGAACGAGAGTTTTTCAGAGGAGGACAGAGACGAATCAAGAATCCAACCAGAAAAGTTCAAGTTTTACACCAGCAGGGCTAATGGGTCACCAATACTAAAAGGCGGAGCTCTATCCCACAATCTGGTAAAATTCAGTGAGATCGAGTACCTCCTGCTTCAGAAGGCGGCAAGCCTCAAGTGACAATGTCTAAATGGCACGAAGCTAAGACCTTGATCAAGCCAGAGATACCATGGAGGAGCACATCATAGGTAAAATTTTGCTCTTTTTGTGAAAAAGATTTCTATTATCGGCTCCACAATTAAAATATAGCTTAACAAAAAAAGAATGATTTAAAGAGATTAGAAATTATTCTATGTGGTATGATATATGCTATAAATAAGAATATAAAGTTCAACCTGTAATTACACACCTAAGAACCTGAAAATTTTTATGAGGAGGGGGTTTTTATGAAAGGTGCATTAAAACTCTTTGTTTTATTGGTGATTACGGCCATGATCTCGGGGTGTCTTATCTCTGCTACGCCGGATCCTGATGAGACAATAGTGATGGGCCCCGGGGACTCCCAAGTGTTCACGGTTGTTGCTGTTGGTCCAGGACGGGTGAGATATCAAGCTTGGGGCCCAAAATATGAGGAGCTTGCTCGGGGACTAGGAGGTGTTGCAGTTTTTAAATATTCCCCAACACCAGAAGACCTTGGCGAACAGCTCCTTGAGTTAGTATTTGTAGGGGAGCTGTATCATTGGCCCCTGCCGACCTGTAGTCAGCCTCCCTGTGGTTACTGGTATACAATCTGGCGTGATGAAGTGGTTTGGAATATTGAAGTGAGGGGTATTAAAGTTAAGGGCACGCCAGAGGAAAAGATTTTAGTAATAAAACCAGGAGACACCCAGAGTTTTGAAGTTTCTCCTTACCCTGAAGGTGAATATGAATATGAATGGTATTTAGATGGCGAACCCGTTAGTGATGTTACAGGGCCTATCTTTGACTATTCGCCCACCATAGAAGATGCTGGACGTCATATTATTGAAGTCAACTCTACAGACGAGGACCTAGCTAATACCCTCAGTTGGAATAATATAAAGATCCTATTCTCATCAGCCTTACCAGAAGAGGATTATGGGCTAAAGATGAAAGGAGGAAACATTATAATAACATTAGGCACTGTAGAGATGAAAATGGGAGACACACAACTCTTCGAGGTCAGTGCTCCTCCTGAAAGCGAGTATGAGTGGTATTTAGATGGCGAACTGCTCAGTG
>CAZVAH010000064.1:0-1828 GCA_964625035.1 uncultured Bacteriovoracaceae bacterium
TACAATTGCTATATGTACCAGTGCCGCTTTGTCTACCTTAATACCTATAGCATCTACTTCGTCATTATCGTTTCCGTACTTGGGGATCTTATTTAAGAAGAAGGATCTCTTGTCATCAGCATCAAGCCAGTCTTCAGCCAGCCACGCTGATAGATCCTCCAGGGATACCCGTTTGTCTTCATAGACAGCCTTCTTTATACCAAAGAGACTGTCTACTACATTGGGGAAGCCAATAAATTGAACACCGGTGGAATTGTATACAGCTCCTCCCTTAGTCAGGTCCAGGGCTTTTTCCAGAGGGCCTTCAATCATTGCTGATGCAAAAGGAGAAGGAACGAGATCTGCAATGGATTGATCCAGGGCATTCATTCCCTTGACCACCTGTCCTGTAAAGTGAGACATCTGTGCATCATATGCATTCCACACATCCTCAAAGGATGTAAAGGATGCTGGGTCTCCGCTTTCTATACCTGAGAGATAACCAAAGGTGTTATCCACGCCATTGCTCAGGGCAAATTCCACACACTTTATCCCATTAAGCTGGACAGCAAAGGTTGAGCCAAAGGTCTTTCCCTGGGCATTAGGCTCTAAACATCCCACCACACCATAATCTCTAGCATCTTTTAGGGTGTGTCCTGCTTTTGTGAGCGATTGAATAATAACATCGTCGTTGAAAAGATGCATCAGGACATCATCCTTTGCATACCTAACTACTCGAAGGTAAAAATCCTCAGGGGTCTTGGAACTCAAACGAACACCAAAGTTTGGTTGTACAGTACGGATAGCTGCATAGGCATCTAGCCCGATATAGCTTAGTTCATTGGTAGCATCTGCTCCATCTGTCCCAAGCCCGCCAACCGTTACATTCTGGGTGGTCTTCCCTTCAGTGCCTTCACCCCCCG
Organism: uncultured Bacteriovoracaceae bacterium; assembly: GCA_964625035.1. Classification (GTDB taxonomy): domain Bacteria; phylum Desulfobacterota; class Desulfomonilia; order UBA1062; family UBA1062; genus JAGGYK01. Next base: position 903 of record CAZVAH010000064.1, read on the forward strand.
GGCTAAAGACCTCTTCCAAGACATTCCAGATCTCGTTGGTCTTAATAAAAAGCAGGGAGATCAACTCCTTAGCCTTATCAGGAGTAATTCTACCCAATTCCTTATCAGCATTGTAGTAAGGATAAAGGATCTGATCTATACGCCCTAAGGAGATAGAATTGCCGCCAGATTCAATCAGGGCGATGAGGTGGATGAAGTAAACACTTTGGATGCCCTCGTGGAATGTTTGAGCTGGATGTTCAGGGACACGGGAACAGATCTGGGCAATGGTTTTCAGCTCCTCAGCACGCACAGGGTCTTTTTCCTTTTCCGCCATAGATGCAGCCAGCGCTGCGTAGCGGTGAACGAATCTGATGGCTGCTTTTAAAGAGCGAATAACTGCATCATAGAACAGCCCCTTTTCCCCTGAGCGCTCCTCAGAAGGCAGGGCATTATAGCGTTTCTTTGCATCCTCGATTATACCTTTCAGGCCCAGGGAGAGAACCCTGGGATGATTCATGGTAAAATGGCCGATGCCGTATGTGATTTCCAGCATCATGGTAAAGATATACTTATCCATATCTTCTTCCACATCAGAAGGCAGGGTCGCATACAACCGGTCTTCAACTGTTTTGCCATCCCAGAAGGGAAGGATGTCTTCTTTCAGCTCTCGCTTTTCCTCTTCTGAGATTAGTGCCCTTTGAACAGTTCTTTTGTCAAATGTATCTAGGTCTCCATCAATCCATTTTGATTTGTTCTCAGGAAAAAGAGGAGCGCCTTTTAATTTCTCGGTTCGGCACCCCACTATGAGCTCATCGTCTCTAATGATAACACTTATATTGTCAAGAATATTCTCCAGGGCCATACTCATGCGGGTGAGTTGATGCGTGTCCCAATTCTTGGTCATGGATTGAGTAAGATAGCGAGCCCTTTCCACACCGACCTCT
>CAZVAH010000064.1:1838-7793 GCA_964625035.1 uncultured Bacteriovoracaceae bacterium
ACATATTGACCTCCTTATCTTTAATTTCTTAAGCCTTTATCTTACACCTTGATATCCATGTGATTTACCAGAATGGCATCTCTGATTGCCCTCGGCAGGAATTTGTTGAGAAACAAGAAAAATGTGCTCATAAAATCTACTTGGTTGTGGAGTTTAGGTTTATCTGACTCTATCACCCTTGCTATCTTCTTTGCTGCCTGAGGAGGTGTGGGGGCTGTTTTTATGAGCTCATCATCCCGGTCTATAAATCGGGCTGCACGCTGCCTGTACGGAGACCCCTCCGGGGGAAGCTTGTGAATCTTTGCAGCAAAGGTTGTGGAGACTTGAGCTGGTTCTATTAATGCAACGTGGATACCGAAAGGCTCAACCTCATAACGTAAAGAGAGGACTAAGCCTTCAATAGCAAATTTACTTGCCGAATAGATGGACTCAAAGGGGAAAGGCACTTGGCCTACCAGTGACGACATGGCAATGAGCTTTCCATAATTATTTTTACGCATAGAAGGGATAAAGGCCTGGAAGATAGCCGCAGCACCTATGACATTGATTTCCAGGCATTTTAAGGCCTTTTCGAGATCAACTTCCTCAAAGGGGCCGAAAAAACCAGTACCCACATTGGAAAGCACTGTATTTACATCTCCAAACCTTTCCAAAACCTTGTCCCTGAATGCAAGGATGCCTGGACGGTCAGTTATATCCATTGGCATGAGCAAGTGTTCGCCTCCGATAGAGTTCAGCTCTTTTTCCAGAGATGAAACCCCATCTTCATCAACATCAAAACCTGCAATCTGCCACCCAGAGGCGGCCAGTAATTTCGCAACCTCCCGGCCCATACCCTGGGCCAAACCCGTGATTACTACAATCTTACTCATAAAATCCCCCTCCTTACATTATTTTTCATTAACCTAAATCTATGCGATGCCTCCACTATACGTAATACCTTATTTAGGCATTTGCCCTCTATACCACTGCTCCATCTGCTTCATTGATTCTGTAAAGTCTGGATAGATAAATTTGTATCCTGTGTTTTTGAGTTTTGTGTTGTCTACCACATAATCATCATAAAGGTACCTTACAGCATCATATTCCAGGTCAGGAATTGTTCCCTTTTGCCTTGATATCAGGCCATCAAGGCGTGCAGCAACCTTAACGACACCAAGAGGAAGGTGGATTTTTGGAGGTTTTGTCCCGAATGCATGTGCTGCCAACCTCAAGGCTTCTTCCAGGGTAGGGTGGCTGTCTTCGGAGATATTATAGGCCTGCCCTACAGCATCATCCGAATGGGAGACATGTTCTACTGCTCTTGCTACGTCCTCAGCACGGACATTAGATAAGAGCTGTTTTCCGCCGCCAGGGATAGCAGTGATGGAGGTTGGCCTGGAAAAGGCCTTACCTGCCCCATCAGTGCATCTTGGGCCATAAACTGTGCACGGGCGGCAAATCAGAGCAGGAAGACCTTCGCCGATTCGCTTCCAGACTATATTCTCTCCATCTCTCTTGCTTGTGCCATAGGCCTCTTGAGGGGATCGATCACTCTCCTCGGTATAAGGGACACCCTTATAAGGGCCATAAACACTGGTTGAACTGACATGGATATAGCGCTTAACTTTAGCCTCAAGAGCCAGCCTGGTCATGTGATCCACCCCTAAGACATTTGTGGGATAGAGCATTTTGTATGGTGTAGAAAAATTGCAGATGGCTCCCAGGTGGAAGACCCTGTCTACACCACCTTCAAAGAGTCGAGGTAGGGTCTCAGGTTTTGTTAGATCAGCCCCGATGAATTCCACTCCAAGATTGTCAAAAAAAGATGTGTCCTTGCGCTCTCGAGCACTAGCCCTGACCCGAACCCCAAGCCTTACTAAGTGTTCTACCAGGTGACTCCCCATGAAACCTGCAGCCCCGGTTACCAGGGTTATTCCACTAAAATTCATGGTATACATTACCTCCTCAATATATTTGATTTTAAGATCATATCTTTATGAGTCAGCGAAGATTCCCATAGTATTTGCACTGATCTCTTCCCCCGGGCTTTCAGATATCTCCTTCCTCGCATGTTTCAGCCAGTTGAGAAACATCTCGTTGAGGGCCACACCGAGCTCAGCCATAAGACGTACATACGTATCGTGGCATTGCCAGCGGGTTATATTATCCTGCCGGTGTTTGAGTTGTTCTTCATACAGCTGTATTTGTCCTTCGATTACCTTAAGAGCATGCTCTTTCTTACCGAAACCGAAAAACACAAAGCGCATGAGGAATGGGTCTCTTAAAAGCATCTTTTTCTCCGGGGAGCTCTCCACCCAGCGGGTGAAGGCCGCTTTCCCCTCTGGAGTAATGGAATAAAGTTTTCTGTGAGGCCTTCCCACCTGGGCAATTTCTTGTGCGGTAACCAATCCTGCCTCTGCCATCTTTTTCAGGGCTGGATAGATCTGGCCATAATTGATGGACCACATATATCCGAAATTTCGCTCAATATGTTTCTTAATTCGGTAACCATACATATCCTTGTAGTGCAGGAGCCCGAGTATGGCATATTTAACTGACATAGTTTCTCCCCAACGAATTCTTCTTAACTATAAAATAAAAATTCTTAATATATATAAAGTATATATATCTAAAGTATATAATGTCAAACAAAAATATGAGACATGTGTTAGCAATTCTAATATGTAGTGCATAAAATCCAGGGTTGATCTGCATCCATTTGACAATTTAGGCAATAGATGCATTATATAGTATAGTTAAATTAAATAAGTCTTTGAATTATTTTTGAGGAGGTATAGGGATGTGAAACCAAGTATTATTTCAGATGACAAGGTCATTATTACAACAGCGATTACCGGGGGTATTCATGGAAAGTGGGCTAATCCTAACCTTCCAATAACACCTGAAGAACAGGCTCAGGATGCACTGGATTGTTACAATGCCGGTGCTGCAATTCTCCATCTTCATGTCCGTGGGGAGGATGGGCAGAACACCCCGGACATTGATGTATACAACAAATCGGTAAGATTGATTGGTGAAGGGTGTCCTATTATAAGGCAGATCGGAAACGGGATAGGCGCACGAATCGATGCCAGCGGGGCAGCGTTTGAGGACATGCTGCATGGTTTCGAGGGTAAAGGTTTGACGGTTTCAGATTATATAAAACAAAATATCAATCAGTTGAAAGATCAATTCACTGTTGTTCATCCCACGCTTGAACAGAGACTAAATCTTTTAAATATTGAGCCTCAACCGGAAATGCACACCATTAATGCGGGCACTTTCGAATTCATGACAAGCTACGGACTCGGCATCGTATTCAACAACCCTCGATCATTCAATGAAGAATATGTCAAAAGATGCAAAGAAAAAGGGATTGGCATAGAAATAGAGGTCTATGATTTAAGTCACATCGAGAATGTTATGGAGCTTGTAGATAAAGGATTGCTCTCGCCACCTCTTCACTTCAGCATTGTCCTGGGTATTATGGGTGGCACTGCAGCCACACCAGGGAACCTTATGCACATGGTAGAGCAACTTCCTGAAGGATCAACGTGGCAGGTGGTCACAGTCGGTAAATATAATGTGAGGAGTACAGTAATAGCGATGTCCATGGGTGGCAATGTCCGGACAGGACTCGAAGATAATATTTATTACCAGAAAGGTGAACTCGCTAAGGGCAATGCACAACTGGTGGAGAGAATGGTCAGGATAGCTAAAGAGATTGGAAGAGAACCAGCCACTGTGGAGGAAGCGAAACAGATTTTGGGATTATATTGAATGATCCCCCGAAGGTCGGCTAGTTAGGATAAATTTAACTGTTAGTAGGATTTTTCTTGCTCACGATAATGCACTATAAAGTGACTAATAGTTTAAGGAGTATGACATGATGAATGAAAATGCAGAGGGGAAACTCAAGAAAAGAATCGGTTTTTTAGGTTTACTGGCAATGTGTGTGGGGCTTAATATCGGAGGGGCTCTTTTTGCCCTTACGGGTCTGGCTGCCGGTCTTACAGGACCTTCTCTCCCAATTGCCATGCTAATTTCATCGATCCCTGCACTGCTTGCTGTTGTGCCATATAGTATACTTACTTCAGCATGGCCTACAACGAGCGCAACCTATCGATATGCTCAACTCGTGAATCCTGTACTTGCCTTTGTCTGCTTACTGACCTTAGCTGTATGCATTGGTATAGGAGGTCAGCCCTTGTTTGCGCTGGGTATGGGAGTATATCTAAAGGAACTTATTCCCATAAACCCGATTCTGATGGGTGTCATCGCTCTCACCATTTTTTACATCATTAATCTATTGGGGATACAGTTAACTGCGAGGGTGCAGACGTTTTTGTTCTTTATCCTGGTATCTGCTCTTTTTCTCTATATTATCCTCGGTGTACCACATGTCAAAGCGGAACATTTCTGTAATTTGTTCCCGAAGGGTGTCGGGGGTCTGATAGCAGCAGCGGGATTGTTGTTCACATTTTGTGCAGGTGGATTTTTTGTCATTGATCTCGGTGGAGAGGTCATTATGGCCAGGAAAAATTTTCCCAGGGTCCTGTTTACCGGCATGGTCATGGTCATAATATTCTATATGGTGATCCATGTAGTTACCATAGGCACAATTGAATGGACAGGTTTGAAAGACAAGTCGCTGGTTGCGGTGGCCGGGAATTTCATGAGTCGGTCCCAACTTATATATTTTATCATCGGGGGCGCACTTATTGCCTGCGCTACGACAATCAACATCATCTTTTCTGTTGTTTCCAGGGGACTCCTGGTTGTATCCGCAGAAGGTCTGCTGCCAGCTTTCATCGGTAGAGTAAATGAACGCTTTGGGACACCTCACTGGGGATTGAGTGTCGCTTATGTGATTTGCGTGATCTCATTGATCACTATCCCGTCGCTGATGTTTTTTGGTTCCATGCTCAATCTTGGATTAATATTTGCCATAACCGTGGTAACGATATCTGGTCTTTTATTGTATGACAGGCATCCTGAACTCTATAACAAATCATCGCTCAAGATATCACCACGTCTATTGAAGGTGATCTGCTGGATTATTATTGTCATGAATTCACTAATCTTCATATTTTTCTGTATTGCTATTGGGAAGGCATCCTTAGTTTTCATAGGTATCGTTGTGTTGACCTACCTGTATGCGCTAAGCCGAAAGGAGGTTTTCGAATCAATAAAGGAAAGGATAAGTGAAATAAAATGACCATGATTAGCTGTTTTGTTTCAAAACGTATAAACAAAACTGGTTAAAGTACATGGGGGGCAACTGGTTATGAAATTCAAAGACAAAGTGGTATGGATAACAGGAGGATCTTCCGGCATAGGAGAAGCGCTGGCTTATAATTTTCACAAAGAAGGTGCGAAATTAATCCTATCCTCCAATGAAGAGGACGAACTAAAACGAGTAAAATCGAACTTTAACAACAGAAAAGAAGATGTCTTTTTGTTACCCCTGGATTTGTCTCATATTGATACCCTGGAAGCAAAGGGCAAAGAAGCGTTGAATCATTTTGGTCACATAGACATTTTGATGAATAATGGTGGCATAAGCCAGCGCTCACTGGTGAAGGATACCAGCATTGAAGTGTATAAAAAAATTATGAATATCGACTATTTTGGTCATGTTGCTATCACCATGGCAATCCTTCCATCCATGTTGAAGAGAAAATCAGGCCATATAGTGGTAACCAGCAGCATTGCAGGAAAGATTGGGATACCTCTTAGATCAGCTTATTGTTCAGCCAAACATGCCTTGCATGGATTCTTTGATTCCTTGCGTGCAGAAGTCTGGCGTGACAATATTAAGGTTACAATCGTATGTCCGTCAGGTGTTCGGTCGAAGATTTCCATCAATGCTCTGGTTGGTAACGGACACACATATGGGAAGATGGATGATGTGCAGGAGAGGGGACTAACCCCGGAAGAATGCGCCAGCCAAATCATAAAGGCCGTCATGAA
>CAZVAH010000065.1:0-7744 GCA_964625035.1 uncultured Bacteriovoracaceae bacterium
CCTTTATTCCATAGGGGGTCAGCCCCCGAACCTTTTAGATCCGCCACCTGGGTGTCGCTTTGCACCTAGATGCACCAAGGCCAAGAAGGTTTGTTTTGAGAGCTATCCTCCACAGATCACCTTGGAGGAGGATCACGATGTTTCATGCTGGCTCTATTCAGAGGATTAAGAGATGAGAGATAATACAATCATTTCCGTTATGAATCTCAAGAAGTACTTTCCCGTTACAAAGGGTACGTTCTTCACCAAGGTTACAGGCTATGTCAAGGCCGTGGATGATATTAGTTTCAGCATCTCTCAGGGACAGACCCTTGGGCTGGTTGGAGAGTCTGGCTGCGGCAAGTCCACCACGGCGAATGTCCTTTTGGGCCTTGAGGCGCCTACATCCGGGCAGATTATGTTTGAGGGAAAGGACATCACCGGATTTAATGGAAAAGAGCTTTTTAAATTCCGGCGAAATATTCAGGCCGTATTCCAGGACCCATTTCGTTCGTTGAACCCCAGAAAGAAGGTAGGGCAGATCATCTCTGAACCGCTTTGTGTTCACAAGGTGTTATCGAAGAAGGAAACCTTTTCTCGCGTTTTAGAGCTCGTGGAATTAGTGGGTCTCGAGTCTCGTCAGGCTGAGCTCTATCCGCATGAATTCAGCGGGGGACAGCGTCAGAGGATTGCTATCGCACGGGCCCTGGCCTTGAGACCCAAGACGATCATCTTAGACGAACCGGTTTCAGCCCTGGATGTATCAATCCAGGCCCAGATACTGAACCTTTTGATAGATCTGCAAGAAAAACTTAATCTTACATATCTTATTATTGCCCATGACCTTGCCGTGGTGGAGCACGTCAGCACCCATATTGGTGTAATGTATCTCGGTCATTTGGTAGAGCTGGCCCCGAGTGAGGAGCTTTATTACAATCCCCAGCATCCCTACACGCGTGCCCTCCTGGAGTCCGTTCCTGTGGCTGACCCCGAAGATATCAGGGAGGTAAGCCTGGAAGGAGAGGTGCCGAGTCCATTAAACCCGCCGGATGGATGCACTTTTCACCCGAGATGTACGGTATGCAGGCCCGAATGCAGCAATAAAGTTCCTTTAATGCGAGAAGTAACTCCAGGGCACTATGTGACCTGTCACCTGTATAGTTAAATAGAAGATGCAGGAGGATATAAAGAGAGGCACAGAGGTACTAAAAAATAGAAAGGTAGTTCCTATTTAGTCAGGGGATTGGTCTGGTTTTTTCGAGAGGCGATGGCTAAACAGTATATTAAGAATAAAAAAAACTAAACCAAGGAGGACTTGCATATGTTTAAATTTGATCCCAATCAGGCATACATGATGCCAGGAAATTTCGGACCCAGGCCTATCGGGAAGGCTACGGGATACTACCACGATGTGACCAGTATAACGGTTTCGTATCTCACCGATCGTGATAAATTGGCCGCTTATCTTCCTGAACCTTTTGAGGTGGGTCAAGAGCCGATCGTGGTTATCTACTATGCCATGAACAAGGAAGTCGACTGGCTGGCTGGGCATTCATATAACCTGATAGGGGTGAATGCCTCGGCGGTTTTCAAGGGAGATGTCGACTATTTGACAGGCTATTATATGCTTGTGTGGTGGGAGAATCTTACAGACCCCATCCTTACCGGCCGGGAGATCCTGGGCGTCCCCAAGATTTATGCGGATATTCCGGATCATAGTATTATCGGTGGGCAGTGGCGAGTAGTGGCGAGTCATTTCGGGCATAAGATTGTGGATCTTATGGTGGACAATCTAAACCCTGTGACAAAAGAACAGATCAAGCAAGGTGAAAAGGACATGGAGGGTAAAGACCACGTGATGGGATGGAGGTACATTCCCCAGACTACCAGTGTGGGCGCTGAAATCAGCCAGCCTGTCCTCTTCCCTGTGGACAGGACCTTTAAGGAAGTCTGGGTCGGTCAAGGCGAGGTTGCCTGGCAGCATCTTACCTGGGAGCAAAATCCGATGCAGTATCATATTGTTAATGCCTTGGCTGATTTGCCTATACTTGAATATCTTCCGGCTCTGGTGACCAAAGAGAGCAGCAACCTTGCAATACCGGACCGGCTTCCACGGGTCCTTCGTTAAAAGATTGACTTTAAGGATAGAGGGTTCGTATGCCTATTAAAGAGATAAAAACGGTCTGCTTCGTGGGTGCCGGTACCATGGGTTGTGTTAATTCATTGGTCAGCGGTATTGGCGGCTATAATGCATTGGTTTATGACGTTTCTGATGAAGTGCTGAGTCAGGTGTTTGAACGGCAGAAAGAAATAGGCGCCTATATGGTTGATAACAAGATCTTTGATCAAAGCCTGGTTGATGCGGGTATGTCCCGAGTATCCATAATTTCAGACCCAGGGCAGGCTGCCGAAGATGCCGATCTTTTGAGTGAATCCGTGTCTGAGCGACTGGAATTGAAGCGTAAGGTCCACAAACAGTTTGACGCATTATGCCCGCCTAAGACGATCATGACCACTAATACATCGGGACTTCCTGTATCCGAGATAGAAAAGGCTGTGACGCGCGGTGATCGGTTTGCAGCCCTGCATTCCCATCTTGGATCAGGCCTGGTCGACATCCTGGGTGGAGAGCGGACATCTTCTGAGACCATCGATATCCTCAAGCGTTATGTCTTAAGCCTGGGGGGTATCCCACTCGTGCTCAAAAAGGAAAAGCCCGGCTACCTCCATAACTCAATGCTAGGCGGGGTTTTTGCAGCATCACTACTACTGGTGATAGACGGCCATGTGGGTGTTAAAGACGTGGACAGGGCTTGGATGGCAGGACAGAGACACTGGATAGGCCCCTTTGGCATGATAGACTATGTGGGGCTGAATGTTGTGTATGACGGTATGATGGCAGAGACTCCGGATAAGGATTGGGAGGTGCGGGCCAGAAAATTTGCCGGTTTTCTGCACTCCTATATTGAACGTGGGGAGTTGGGTGTCAAGACGGGCAAGGGATTCTACTCATATCCAACCCCGGCCTATCAAAGGCCTGATTTCCTGGATGGAATGGAAGATGGTGGGCCTCTTCATAACCTTTTATTTGGCTCTCTGGCATGTAATGCCATAATGTTAGTTGTTGACGGATATGCAGACGTGTGTGACGTGGATAAGGCATGGATGGCCGGTCAAAACATTACTACAGGTCCCTTTGGCATGTTGGATAACAAGGGATTAGGTGATTTTTTAGAGGGTCTCAACGAGCCATCAGGGGTCGGGGTATATCCACTTGGTGATTCAAAAAAGATCGCTGGTTTCCTGTGGCCCTATATTAAACGTGGGGAGTTGGGTGTCAAGACAGGCAAGGGATTCTACACCTATCCAAACCCGGCCTATCAAAGGCCGGGGTTTTTAACGGGCGGGGATAGATGAGAGAGGATTTTTTTTAATCAAGACCGAACATTTGATGTATTCGTAAAAAGTCGGATTTAGTGAATGTGTCATTTCGAATATTAGGGAGATTGCTTATATTTTCAATGTGTTGCAGACTTAAGATTTCTCGTTTCACTCGAAATGACAGGTTGTTGAGGCTTTTTTCGAGTTCATAAACATTTTAACAGTGACGAGGAGATGGATAAGACCTTTGATTTGTAATGGGCACAGTAAGATAATAAGAAAAAAGGAGGTTATGTATAACTTTGGGTAAAGTGGGGTATTTCTTCAATCTTGGGGGTTGCCATGAAATTGAAGGGATTTTTTAACCTCTGGTGAGAGTTCTTTTCTCCTTCTTCTGAACCTTGAGATTATTAGTGAGGATATGAATACTGTTATTATGGTAGGTATAGCCACGTGTATTCTGTAAGGGCTTCCGCACGTTGTCCAGATTGTCAGCCCTATGAATCCAATAATCAACCCCCAGAAGGCTCCATCTTCAGATACATACCTGGCACCCATATATGTTACGGTAAGGAGTATAACAGCTATGCCGCAACGAAGGGTAAACGCCCAGAAGATTGTTCCGAGCAGGTCATACATTGTTATGCCTATAAGCCAACCAAGTATAATGAAAACCGCTGCCAGCACCCTGCTGTATAGGAGGATCTTTTTATCTGAAGCCTTTGGGTTTATGTGTACTGAGTAGATGTCTCGTATTAAAATCTGGGTCGGGGCCAGAAAGCATAATGGCCCTGTTGATATGATTGCGGCAAGAATGCCACAAAGAGCAATCCCTGCCACAACCGGAGTTAGGGCAAGCATCATAGCCGGGCCGGCTGATAAGCCAAAAGGAAGCGCAGTGCCAAATTGGATCCTGGCACACATGCCTACCAGCACATAAACCACACCAATAGGGATTATAAGGGCAGCTGCGATCCATGTCCCGCGAACTGCTGCCCTTGCATCTTTAGCTGCGAAGATACCTGAGATTGCTGCCTGAGCCGCAAAGCAGGTAAAGATGGCAGATAGCATCTCACCAGACCATGTAACAGGACTTATAGATTGAAAGCTCCAGAATGATGATGGGAGTTCGCTAAATAGCATGCTAAAGCCGGTAGAGATTGAACCTCCGATAAGGCGCAGTGAATAGAAGAGGCCTAAAAGCATTCCGAGGTATATAACTAAACATTGGATGACGTTGACCAATGCTATTGAACGCAAACCACCAGCCGTAATAATAGCAAGGAAGATTATTGCTGAGATGAGTTCAGCAAGCCATTTCTCAACCCCAAGCAGGGGTGCAAGTAATGCCCCGCCAGCAATTATCTGGGCAATTCCAAGGAAATAGTAGGCCAGGCCGATAAAGATTGCAGAGGCAAGCCTTGTTTTTGCATCGAAGATCCTACCAACAACCTCGGGGACAGTTACTGCTCCAAGTCTTCTGTATCTCGCAGCCATTGTAAAGGCAAGTGCAAACAGGCCTATACCTATAGAGATGGGATAGACCCAGGCCACAATACCCAAGTTATAGCCCCTTTGGCATACACCGATAGTGGAGCCTCCGCCAAGCCAATCACCGAGAATAATTACTAGCACCATGAAGACTGGAAGTTGTCTTCCAGCAGCGAGATAGTGCTCTGAACCCAGGTGTCTTCTAAGTATAAGATTTGCAACTATAAGGGTTAGGACAACATAACAAATCAATATAGATAATGGAATAATGTGAAGATTCACCTTTAGCTCTGGCCTCCTTTAATCCATGGAGTTTACCTCATCTGTCTAGTTCTTGGCAATTGAAAGATAGGTGATCACCTTTATATGAGAATAGGGGTCAGCTTTCAGGGATGGATATTTCTCTCAGCCCGAGCATATTTTCATGCTTTCCGCCTTTATCGGAGCGGACGGAGCGGATGGCTGCAGCCAAGGATGGTGATTTATGACAAAAGGTGGCAGTCAGAGAAGTACGGGCTCATATCTTCATGTGTTATTTAGGCAACTCCGCAACTTCGGCACGGTAGAGCTTGATTTTGGGCAGTGTATTGTTATATTAAATAATACAGGTTATCTTGGTTGCTATGTCTTGATTATTATGGATGATCCATAGTCGGGTCTGGATCTATTCATGCAATCAATATGGAAGTAATATAAAAAAGGGGGTTTCCAATGTTAAGAAAGGTAAGGTTACTAATGATCATCCTGGGGTTCTTTGCCCTCATTCTTGTTGGATGTTCTTCTAACAGCGATGACGATGTGTTCATGGGAGGAGGAGGCAGTGGCGAAGGCGAAGGCATAATAGTAGAGGATATATTGGCCTCCCAGGGGCTTACTCTTGTAGATAAGGTCACCTATGATGGTGATACTGGTTATCTGGCTGAGTATCAGGATCTTGCAAATGGCCACAAGATGCCAAAATATTGCCTTGTGCTTACAGGCAAGCCCTTCAGCATGGGATATCAGGCTGGGTTCTTACTTCCAAAGAGAACTCATGCTATGTTAACGGATTTTATGAGGAGGATTGCGCTGAGCGAATTACTGGGTATGCTGGGTATTGATATCGATCCTGACAGTGACCTGGCCGAAGATATCTTTGAAGCCTTTTACGACGAGACGGTTAAAAACTACAATAGCAGGGTGCAGGCCTATATACCAGATTATCTGAAAGACGAGATGCATGGTCTGGTCCAGGGGGTGAGAGATAAAGGTTATGATGATGTAGATTTTGACCAGGTGCTTCTCCTGAATCAGGGGGTAGACAGCACGTACTTCTTTCTGGCCTCCCTGTTTAATAAGGTGCCGGATGACCCGAATGATGACTGGGATGCGCATGAAATGGCGCTGAATCTTTTCTCTGATATCCTGGAGAAGGCACGCAAGCAAGGGATTGCAAATAACGGATCCAAGCTCTCTGGTTTGAACCTCACGGATAGCTCCTTAATGAGATTTGGGTGCAATGAGTTCGTGGTATCTGGTAGCGCCACTAATGGTGGCCAGACATATCACGGCAGGGACTTCATGTTCGGCACTGCAAATGTGTACCAGGATGCCGCCTGTGTGATGGTCTATCTGCCGGATTCTGGTTATCCGTTTGTCACGGTTGCTCCTCCCGGGTTTGTGGGACAGGCGGTAGGAATAAATATCGATGGCCTGTCCATTGGCATGGATGTATGCCAGGGAGCAGCCTTCGGCAAAGACCCTGGTGTGGGGTGTATGCTGGTTGCGAGGCATGTGCTTCAGCAATGTCCCGACCTTTCCAGTGCAATAGATACTGTTAAGGCAATGCCCAGAGGTGTGCCATGGATCTACGTCATTGGAGACGATGAAACTGATCCCAACTACGGCTGCGGCGTGGTGCTGGAGGTAGGCAGGAGCGATGATATGGACCCGGAGCTTGGGGCTGATTTCAATGGGTTGAATGTGCTTCCCTGGTGGCAGCAGCTCTCGCTGTATGCATCTATCGATGCCCGTGATGGTGTTCTCTTTAACGATAATTTCGATGACATTCTGCCGGAGTATCCCGACGACGGTATTATGATAAGGAGTGCCAAATGGCAATTCCCTGAAGAGTTTGAGGGAATGGGCATGACTTTTGATGATCCGCCGGACTTCAGTGGCCTGGATTTAGGCGTGTATTTTCCTCCCCAGAGAGAGGATAAGGATGATGTTGTTATAGCCACCAATCACTTCATCTTGCCAAGGATGCGTTTTACCCAGCAGGATCCGATAGTGCGGCTTCTTTATGGGGCCGGGCCCCTTGCGGAATCCATCTGGCGTTATGATACCATGGTGGATTACATCACAGACAATCTCTACGGAAATATCGATTTCTTCGGGTATGACACTGAGATGCCTGCCGAGGGCTCTGCAGCCTGGATCATAGACTTTCTAAATACGAATGGAGAGAATGAATGGTTTTATGGAGAGCCAACCAACCAGGAGGTGCACGGGCATCATGTGATCATGAACAATACTACAAAAGAGTTAAAAGGGTTGTTCGGTTACATGACAGACCCATGGGTGGGTATTGATCTGCAAAAATTTGTTGAGGCCTGGGGCAGTAAGTAAGCCCAATGATTAAGAGAGGGCACCCCCGGCCTTGCCGGGGATGCCCCAATTTATATCTGCTACAGAGATAGGGACTAGGAGATTACGACCCAAAACATATCTCTGGCAGTTCAACAGGTACCTTATCTCCTAATTTAATGGCCTCGCACCTGCCTTTGATTGTCTTGAGTATATTAGCGGCAAAGTACTTTGCTGAAGCAACCTTGCCCAGGTAAAATGCAACCTCTGAATTTTCATCAGCTAAGGCAATCTGCTTGTCTTTTGAATCTGCACCTGCTTCTTT
>CAZVAH010000066.1:0-7169 GCA_964625035.1 uncultured Bacteriovoracaceae bacterium
GATATATTATACTCTCACATCATGAGGGTCAAGAAAAGTCTTAAAAATCTATGGACAAGATCTATTGTATACAGGATCATTAAAATGTTTTCTAACATAACCAAATGGTTTTCTTTCCAGTTTGACAGTCCCTCTCTCATCAGGCGGGCCTTCAGTTTTACAGTTTTTATTGCCATTATCTTCTTTGCCATTTTAGTAACACTAAAGATAGTTGAACCATATCCGCTTCAAGACTGGGTATATTTGAGGCTAACCCTATCCGATCTGGGGCTTCTTGGTGCACTTATATACATAGCCATAACCTCTATTCTGCCCCTGTTTGCACCATTGTCTTTACTTATAGTGACTGGGGCTGCCGCCTTCGGGCCTTTCTATGGCATATTGCTATCTTATATCGGAGCGATTATAAATGCCAACATAACCTATTTTTTAGTAAAGTCACTATATATCGAGCATGCATGGGGAGATCCGCAAGAGGCACCCCGGTCTTATAAGATAAAGATCTCAATACAAAGGCGAGGTTACCTCATAGTATTGTTTTTTCAGTTGATAACTATAATACCATTTGTACTGATAAACAGCGCTGCAGGGGCAGCCGGAATATCATGGAGGCCGTTTATGAAGGCTACCGGCATAGGTATACTCCCGTGCATCTTTATATACACATTCATCGGGGAAAAGATAGCAACAAATATGCTCTCGCCAGAACTATACATCACCTGTGTAAGTGTGGCAGCACTTTGCATCATCGGAATCGCTATTCGAAAGTCTCACATCAAGGACAGAAGAAAAGGCATCCCTTAGATGATGGATAAAGGCATCCATATCAAATGATGGCATGCCTTGTCTTATTGAGGTTGCCCACGAGAGGGCATCAGAGCCGAATGCCCTTGTAATGAGAGTCTTATCCACACTGATTGGTATCACCCCTTGCTGCAAAAGGCATCCCCTTGTGCGCAACTGGGCAGAACCCATAAGTTTCTTGCCATAAAGTGTAACATCCATGGGTGCTTTTCTTGCAAAGCAGAGCCTGGAAAAGCAGGCACCACCTTCTTTAATATCTACATCCAGGCCTATCTTGGTAAGCGCATATGCAAAGACCTTGGAGATAAGAGTATATGTCTCAATCAATCCTGATCCAAAAAAACTCTTGATAGGGGTTATAAGGGCATATGTAATATCATCTACATGAAGTACTGCTCCGCCACCTGTAGGCCTTACTATCACCGGTATATCAAGACTGCTGTCATAAGGGACAAACGTCTTTTGATGATGCCCTATGGTGATGGCAGGGCTTTCCCAATTATATATCCTTAAGATTCCATTTGTCCTGCCTCCTGCCACTGCATGGAGCAACTGAAGATCTCTTGCCATGTTGGCTTCAGGCCGAAGGCGACCATCTACTATAAATCTTACGTCCTTCATGCCTCTTCTATAATAAAAAGAGGATCCCCGTATTCAATCCTTTCTCCATCCTGTTTCAGGATAGCTGTTACCACCCCGTCTACATGAGATTCGATCTCATTCATCAACTTCATGGCCTCAATTACACAAAGGCATTGGCCATTAGTCACCCTATCACCTATCTGTACAAAGGGTGCAGTCTCCGGGGACGCGCTGCGGTAAAATGTGCCCACAAGTGGGGAAGTCACTGTTACGGTAGGCCTGTCCTTGGTGGAATTCACAGAGATCAGCCTTCCATCAGAACCTTTTTTCTGCCCTAGTCGAGAAGATCCCTCCCTCACTATATGTATCCTGTCCACTGTCCATTCGAGCTCTACAATGTCTGTATCCTTTACGAGTTCTATAAGCTCTTTTACAGTCTTTAAATCCATCTAACCTACTCTTTCTATGTACTCACCTGTCTTAGTATTTACCCTTACCATATCCCCTTCATTAATAAAAAGGGGCACCTGGATGGTAGCACCTGTTTCTAATCTAGCAGGCTTAGACCCACCTGATGCTGTGTTTCCCTTAACACCAGGGTCTGTCTCTACCACCTTTAATTCCAAAAACAAAGGCAATTCCACGCTAATTGGTATCTTGTTATGGAACAACACATCTATCTGGGTATTCTCTTTTAAATACCAAATGGCCTCCCCTATCTGGTCTTCTGCCATAGATATCTGCTCATATGTGTTATTATCCATAAAACAATAATTCGAACCATCCTTATAAAGGTAGGATACATACCTCTGCTCCAGATCAGGGACATCCACCTTTTCTCCAGATCGAAATGTCTTATCTAAAACATTACCTCTGGCTAGACTCTTCAATTTTGTTCGCACAAATGCACCGCCTTTGCCTGGCTTTACATGCTGAAAATCCACAATAATAAATGGCTCTCCGGATAACTCAATCTTTAAACCCTTTCTGAAATCTGCCGTAGAATACTGCATCAAGACATCCCTAACTTATTCTTCTTATAACACTTTTATCAAGATTTGTTATCCTCTGACAAGAATTATCTGTAATTACAAAGGTATCTTCTATTCTCACTCCGAACTTACCCGGTATGTACACCCCTGGCTCGATAGTAAAAACCATTCCCTCATCTAAGATATCATCTGACCTCTGGTGTAATGCTGGAGCCTCATGGACTTCCATGCCAACGCCATGGCCCAGACCATGCCCGAAGTATCTCCCAAAACCACGATCTGCTATAAACCTTCTTGCTATTGCATCCACATCTCTGGCCGCTATCCCAGCTTTTATACCATCTACTGTCATGGATTGAGCATCCCGCACACAATTATATACATCTGCGAATGAATCCCCCATATCCCCGGTCAGCACTGTGATTGTCTGGTCAGAACAGTAACCCTTATATATACAACCAAAATCTATAACAACTGCTTCATTGGGTGCTATAACCCTATCAGATGCCACTCCATGAGGCATGGCAGATCTGGGCCCGGAGGCCACAATCACCTCAAATGCCACTGAGCTTACCCCTAATCTTCCCATCTCCCACTCTATATCAAAGGCCACATCTTTCTCTCTTCTCCCTATAATACCCGTTTCTAACACCTTTTGAATGGCTTCCTCTGATACCAGGGCTGAATTCTTGAGGAAAGCTATCTCATCACTATCCTTTATAATACGAAGATATTTCAACTGCCCACCTATAGGTGTAATCTCAACACCCCTAAACATATTTTTCAGCATGATGAATGTATCTACATCCATCACATTGGACTCTATGCCAAGGGTCTTTATTCCGTGTTCATTTATATAATCAAAGATTGTATCCCATTTGGTAGAAACCTCATATACTTCCACTCCCCTAGCCTCATCCCTTGCCTGAATGGTGTACCTGGAATCTACAAATAGTGCTGCATCCCTCTCTGTAATAAGAAGTGAGGCATCCTCGCCCACAAACCCACAGAGATAAGCTATATTCAGCCTATCGGTAAACAATATGGCATCAAGACCTTTTAGATAACCTCTTGCCTTATTCAGCCTTTTTCCCATACAACTCCCACAATGCCTCCAAGCCAAACACATATCCCAAAGGCCCAAGACCTGATATAGTACCGACAGCCATATCAGAGAACAGACTTTTCTGCCTGAATGTCTCCCTGCTTGCTATATTGCTTATATGCACCTCTACAAAGGGTGTATCAACCGAAAGGAGCGCATCCCTTATGGCAACAGATGTATGGGTATAACCTCCAGGGTTTATAACTATGCCATCTGCACCACCTTCAAGAGTGGAATGGATTTCATCTATGATCTGACCTTCATGATTAGATTGGAAAAAGGCTACGTCCACCCCTAATTTCACTGCCCTTTCTTTAACAAGGCCTTCTATC
This sequence comes from uncultured Bacteriovoracaceae bacterium, assembly GCA_964625035.1. Classification (GTDB taxonomy): domain Bacteria; phylum Desulfobacterota; class Desulfomonilia; order UBA1062; family UBA1062; genus JAGGYK01. The sequence goes on from CAZVAH010000066.1 coordinate 3,816, forward strand.
TCATGAAGGGTTGTATGCCCATAGGTGCCCACCTCCCTTTTACCCAACATATTTAAATTTGGCCCATTTATGATCAATATCTTCATCTATTTAAGCCCTCCAGCCAGCCCTCAAGGGTTTTTATTATATACATATTTTGAGTGCCCACTGCCTCTTTTTTAATATCTGGATCCTCTGATGAAGCCAACAACTCTGAATATATGTCAACTGCTTGTCTAAAATGACCCTGCTTCGAGTAAAGCCTTGCAAGTTCTAAGGATGGTACACTCATAAGCTCTGAGGTGTCTTCAGATGAAAGCACATCACCAGCCTCATCATCATCAGGTCTGAATACAAGGTAGTTATTAATATACTTGGTTGCTGAATCCATATCCCCTAAATCTTTATAAATAGCCCCCATATAAAACAAAGTTCTTATAAGAGAATCTACGTGCTTGTATACATGTGTAAACACCTCGAGCGCATCTTTGGCTCTACCAAGTTTGTACAGAGAGATGGCCAACATAAACCTATCTTCCATATTTTTTATTTCATCTGCTGCATCTACTATATCCAGGAACCTGCCCTCGTCAAATGCCCTCTTTATACCCATGAATAAACCTCTTGTAGGCATCTAGTATCTTAAGAATACTTAATTTTTTCACAATAGCATCACCTATACCTGGTGTCAACACAAACCCAATGCCCTGTCTATATGCCTTTTTGTCCATAATCAATATGTCCTCCAGGCAAGAAGGTTCTGGAAATGATATATCAGGGTTCGCAAGATCAAGGCCTTTCATCAGATCTTCTATCCTCTTCAAACCCTCTTTATCAAGAAGACCCATATCATAAGAAAACCATGAGGCAAATAAAATACCCATGGCAACTGCCTGACCGTGTAATATAGTAAACCCTCTTGCCTTCTCAATGGCATGGCCAATAGTGTGTCCAAAGTTCAATATCCTTCTTAAGCCTACCTCTTTTTCATCCATAGCCACCACACATGCCTTGTCCTTTACGCACATCCTCACAATCTCTTTATAGTCATGCCCCCCTTTCGACTCCAGATAGCTGAAGAGATCCTTATCCATTATGATCCCATACTTCACCACCTCTGCAAGAGCACTCTTTAAGATATTATCTTCAAGTGTCTCTAAGAATTTGATATCGCAAAGCACAAACGCGGGCTGATAAAATGTACCTATAAGATTCTTACCCGATTCATGATTTATACCGGTCTTACCACCTATGCCGGCATCTACCTGGGCAAGGAGCGTTGTTGGAACCTGTATTACAGGGATACCTCGCATAACAATACTTGCAGCAAACCCAGCCAGATCACATACCACTCCACCACCTATAGCCATACATGCCCAACCTCGGTTTACAGGAAGATCAAGCATCTGATCGATGACCTTTCCTAAAAAAGGGGCTGTCTTTGATTCTTCTCCAGTGGGGACAATCATAATATGATGTTGAACACCTTCAAGTGCATCCTTTATAATGGGCATGTAATAGTTATAGATTGCCACATCTATTAAGACAAACACCTCTTCAGGTTTCATATGTCTGTACGTGATCTTCTCGATATCTTTAAATATGTCCTTACCAATATATACAGGATATGGCTGAGTAGATAATGCAACAGGCACTATAGCGTACATATCCTTTATCTGTGTGTATATCTTCCTTGCAACATCAGTTATACCTTCACCTTCAGTATCTATAATAAGATCAGCATCTTCATATATAGATTGTCTTTTTGAATAGAGTTTTCCTATATCATCCCCCCACAAGGGACGGCTCGTCCCATCAGTTACCCTATCAATCAATGCAGGCAAACCGCACTTTAAGTGTACAATAAACCCGCTTGCCTTCATCAGCCTCCTATTTAATGGATCCTCTGGCAGGCCCCCGCCTGTTGCCACTACACAATCCGAATTAGACCTTACCAGGTCTAATAATACCTCTTTTTCAATCGCACGGAATGCAACCTGCCCTGCGTACATAAATATCTCAGGTATTGTGGAGCCTGAACGGGCGCATATAAGATCATCTATATCAACAAAAGATTTACCCAAAAAATTGGCAAGTTCTTTTCCAACAGATGTCTTGCCAGCCCCCATAAAGCCAGTTAAATATATCATAGAGATTCCCAGTAGTTCCTATGGTTTTCAAATGCATTAATCAATGCTTCCATGGATGGTAAAGCAAAGCTCTGTAATATGGCCTTTGCTATCGTTATGATCACCATGGCCTCTCCTACAACAGATGCAGCAGGTACAGCACAATAGTCAGACCGCTCATAGTCTGCCCTTTTTTGCCTCCCATCCCTTATATCAATAGAGCAAAGGCCTTTTTTAAGTGTAGGGATGGGCTTCATGGTACACATCACCTCAATAGGTTCCCCATTAGACACCCCACCCTCCATTCCTCCTGCATTATTCGAGTCCCTGGACTTCGGATGGCCAGGCAAGATCTCGTCATGAAGCTCTGAGCCAGGTATATGTGCGCACTCAACACCTAGACCTATCTGAAGGGCCTTTATGCCGGGAATGGACAGGATATGCGCACCTAATAAGCCATCAAGCCTCATATCCCATTGTGTATATGAGCCTATCCCTGCAGGCAGGCCTTCAACTACAACCTTAAACTCCCCTCCTATTGTATCTCCTTGGCCCTTGACTTTATCTATCGCATCCTCCATAGCCTTTGTGGTATATAGATCAGGGCAAAAAACACTGGACTTATCTCTTGAATCTCTGTCAAATGGACCATCGAACTTAACGCCACCTATATCTGTTACCCATGAATATACCTTTATGCCAAGCACCTTTAAAAATGACCTCAATAGTCCGCCTGCTGCCACCCTGGCAGCAGTATCCCTGGCACTGGAACGCTCTAAGACATTTCTTAAGTCTGTATGTCTGAAACGGGCGGCACCAGCCAAATCTGCATGACCAGGCCTGGGCGTGTATAACTCTCTCCCAAGGGAAACCACCCATGGATCCATAATCTCCTTCCAATTCTCAAAGTCCTTATTCCACACTGCTATCAATACAGGGCTACCTAAGGTATACCCATATCTTATACCAGAGAGTATATCCGCACAGTCGCGCTCTATAGACATCCTTGCCCCACGACCATAGCCCCCCTGACGCCGGGCAAGGTCAGAATCCATCAATGACCCGTCCACCTTCAGTCCGGCAGGGACACCGTCCAAAAATGCAAATACGCCCCTTCCATGCGACTCGCCTGCAGTATAAAATTTAAGCATAAGTTACTCCAAGTACTATTTATATTTATATATAGGATTTGATTATCCTGACTAATAATCTGTTTGTCAACATGGTTAAAAATAACAAACATTAT
>CAZVAH010000066.1:7179-7710 GCA_964625035.1 uncultured Bacteriovoracaceae bacterium
AATACACTCAAAAATCTTGACAAGGATATAATTTAATGCCACATATAAAAACTATCTCTAGAAAAAAAGTAAACTGAAATCAAGAGATGCAAAAAAACATCAAAGGAGGACTTCTTTCTATGATGAGGGCTACCAAAAATAAATCTTCTAAAGAGATCGCCAGATTTATGATGTATTTCAAACCTATTACCCTGAATGAACTCAGGGGGCTTTCTCGGAAGTTAAACATTGCAATGGTAGATTTCGTAGGTGCAGCCATGGAGGCATATATATTTGCCAGGGGACAGGAGTTCGGATCAAAGGTGCCATCTAGGGAAAAGAAAAGATATGTAGGCCCAAGAATAAATCTGTCTGGAAAAAGAATCCGCTATGTAATGAAACTAACTAAAGATATAATTGAGACAATGCGAGATATCGCATACCTGGATAATCGCAGGTTTACTCATGTGTGCGATGAAGCCATCGATGACTTTGTCAGGTTTACTAAAGAGGTCAATAACTTCAAGAATATACGGTTTGCCAGGACTGATA
>CAZVAH010000067.1:0-7697 GCA_964625035.1 uncultured Bacteriovoracaceae bacterium
ACGCGCTGACGGTTGCATTCGCTGGTTGTGAGGCGCGAAGCGCATCATGGCCAGTGGATGGTAATACGCGGCGATTGTCGAGGGCGCGAAGCGTCCTCGACAACTAATGATTATATAGTTTCTGTTTAACTTACGAAAAATAATATCCTTTACTCCAAAAATCAGTCTATTTTTATGACTTTCCTAACTGTATAACATAACAACAACGGAAAATTGCAGAAAGGAGATGATTTCCAAGGCCCCCCTGCTTAGTCCCTGACCTATTCAAAAGAAAACACTATATATAAGTTTAATAGGGAGCTGAATAAAGTCAAGAGGTGTTCCATTGATTTTTTCTAAAAAATATAAAAGAGCAGGGCTCTCTTCGACCGGAAGTCCATATAACTGCTATTTATATGCAACTCAGACCATTCAAGAAATGTTTTGATATGGTTTTGATATCTTCGATCTGGACTGCGCACCAGAGATCAGCCCATTTAATCTCGTGGGGAGTTGAATATCAGGTTAAATCTAGACGTTAGGTAATAGTTGCCAGCCTAAATCCTGGTCATTACATATTTAACTTGAGAATTTCTCTGGTGTGAACTTACCCCTTAGAAATACGAATCTGGCGGGAGGCAGAGGTATCTATTTTCGGGAAAACGATCTCAAGCACGCCCTTTTCATACTTTGCCTCTATCTTCTCAGAATCTACGGTCTCGGGTATAGAAAAAGATCTCTTAAACGCCCCATAGTGCCTTTCTATCATATGATAGTGCTCTCTACTCTCTTCATGCTTGAAATGTTTCTCTCCGCTTATTGTAAGTACACTATCGCTTACATCAAGCGTTATTTCCTCCTTTTTTACCCCTGGCAACTCAGCCTTTAATATGATGCTTTTCTCATCCTCAAAGATATCCACAGGGGGTATCCACTCTCCTGGGGCTATCAATCCATCCCTATTCCCAAGGCTATCTTCAAATACCCTGTCTATCTTGTCCTGCAAATACAATAAATCCTTCAAACGATTGTTCCTTACCATTGTTATGACACCGCTCCCTCCACATCTAAGTGACCAAGTTCTATACTGCCTTCAAGGGCTTTTTTAAGCTTATTCTTCACACTAAGTTCTATCTGGCGAACCCTCTCCTTTGATATATTGTAACGTTTACCCAGATCATCCAACGTGGTTGGTTTCTCTGCCATAAGTCGCTGCCTTGCAATATCCTGTTCCCTGGTGGACAATGATTTGAAGGCATGCTCTATACGATATTTAGTCAACATGCCCTTCTCCTTCTCAATCACCTCTTCTTCAGGGTTGGCCCCTGCATCAACAAGGAAATCTTTAAAGCTGGTCTCACTATCGTCCGAAATAGTGCTCTCTAGTGACTGATCCCTTTGTGTAAGCCGGGAAACTATCTCTTGTACTTGTTTGGGGTCTGCATCCAGCTTGGCAGCTAATACATCCGAACGTTTTTGAGACGTTTCATCAAACACCTTCTCATCATAAGAAAGCCGATTCAAGCCATAAAACAGCTTTTTTTGCAGCTTTGTGGTGCCAATCTTTACCTGAGAATAAAATTTTAAGATATGATCATGGATCGTAGCCTTTATCCACCACATGGCATATGACATAAGCCTATAACCCTTATATGGATCAAACTTCTTCACTGCCAACATCAACCCAATAGACCCTTCCTGTATAATATCCTCAATGGGCAGGCCATAACCTGTATAGTCCATGGCTATACGGACTACATTGCGTAGATTCGACATTACTAGTTTATGAGCAGCATCCGCATCATTATATTCCCTAAATCTTACTGCCAGATCAAACTCTTCTTCTCTGCTAAGTACAGGAAGGTTCTCTATCTTCTTTATTAATTCTGCTGGTAATCCATAATCCGCCATAGAGCGGACTGCCGGCACTCCCATATTGCTTCTACCCCCTTGATTTCTCTTTTATTTATAAGGTTACTACTCTTTTTAGTCAAGTCCTGGTCATTCACTTCCGATATTTTAGATAAAAAAACTTATTGAAGGATTCACCCGTAACATGTAAAAGACTTGAGTTTATTCACAGGAGATTTTTTATGCCATGAATTATAGATTGAGATTTCTAATGGGGGTTTTTACCTCACTATCTTTTTTAATGGCCTGTTCACATGTCCAGATTGTAGATGAACCTTTAACCCATCCGCCGAAGATAGATCAGAAACAGCCTTGCCTTGAACAAGAAACACCTCCTGAATTCACTGAATATACTGGACATGAAGATATTAAGTTAGAAAAAGATATGCACGAAGACATTCCCGGCAACCAGGATATACCCGAAGAAGAACCGCCTGAAAAGGCATATGAGATAACAGTACCTATGAACCCCAAGGTTGAACACTGGATAGAAAGATATTGCTATAAAGAGCGACGTTCCTTTGAAAAGAGCCTCTACAGGGTTGACCAGATAAGACCTACAATGGAAAGGATCTTTGAAGAGGCAAGCCTTCCCAAAGATCTTGTCTATATGTCATTAGTGGAAAGTGGGGGTAATTTTGATGCCATATCCAGGTCAGGTGCTATGGGATACTGGCAATTTATGCCAGGAACTGCCAAAAGATATGGGTTGCGTGTGGATAGATGGGTTGATGAGCGCAGGGATCTTGAAAAATCTACTCTGGCAGCAACACGTTATCTCTCGCATCTATATTCAATATTTGGTGATTGGTTACTTGCCTGTGCTGCGTATAATGCAGGAGAAGGCACCATAAAGAGACTCATGAAAAAATATCCTGATATAACATCTTTTTGGGATATCTCCAGACACATGTCTATAAAAAGAGAAACACTGGCTTATGTGCCAAAATTTTTGGCAACTCTCACAATAGGGAAAAACAGGCAAACCTATGGCCTAAAGGATAACAAAGGCTTGCAAGCCCCTTCATATGATGTGGTAGTAATATCTTCGTTTGCCTACCTGGAGGAGATATCAGACGTAATTGGAGAGCCTGTATCTAAGCTCACAAGACTTAATGCAGAGCTTATACGAGGTTGCACACCTCCCCTATCCAAAGAATATATAATAAAAGTCCCGAAAGGCACTAAGGAGACCATCTCCAATTGTCTATCTCAAAGACAAAATCAGCATATCGAGTACACAATGCATAGCACAAAAAGAGGCGATACTTTATATGATATTGCAAAGCGATACAACTCAAATGTATACAAAATTGCAAAGGCCAATAGAATAAAGGTGAGTAACATCCTTCCTATAGGAAAGGTGCTAGTGGTGCCTGCAAATATATCCAAAGTGCGTAAAGATAAACATACGTATGTGGTTGCAAAAGGAGATACCCTCAAAAAGATATCTGGGGCATATGGAGTGACCTTAGAGGACATGATTGAGATAAATAACATCACCAACCCAGAGCTGATATTCCCGGAAACAGTACTACGTCTGCCACCCCCCCATCCAAAGTGGGTCAAGGCTAAAGGCAGGGTAGTCCTCTATCAGGTAAGAAAAGGGGACACTATATGGGATATCTCCAGACTCTATGATGTGTCCACTAAAAGTATCATAAGGTGGAATCAACTCCCCTCTACAGCACAAATCTATCCAGGGGATAAGCTGACTATATATGTAAGCAAATCCTAGGCCTATTACCACACAAACACATCTAAACCTGACGCGGCGAGGTAACGACATAAATCAGCATCTATACCCCTTTCCAGGATTATGCTGTTGCCAACCCTTATGCCAGGCAACTCTAAATCTGTCCTATTCTTAGAGACCATAATCTTTACAGGTGGACCTATTATATCCACATAAATTCCATCTAATACATCCATTAGAGTAGCCTTTTTAGTATTAACAAATCGCATATGTTTTTTCTCTACAAGATCAAGTATAGACTTGTTAGGGGTAGTATCGCTAAGTATCACGTTTCCTGCCAAAATGGGTGCCTTGTAGACTATGTTCACTACATCTGAAGTGATAAGTTTGACCTCCTTATCTGTCTCATATTTCACCCCAAGGTAATCAAAAAGGGCATTATATGAATGACTCAAGTCTTTTATGTAATCACTATTCACTTCTTGAAGAACTGTATCCACACCCCCTATTTCTATTAGATCTATACCAAACCGAGAGGCATATTTTTGTAACAGTTCTGGGGTTTTGGTCTCAGTCTCCTCTAGGATATTTATTACAAACACATTACGGCGAGAAAAATCCTTATACACAATCCACTTCCCGGAGAACATGACCTTTTCCTCTTCCCCTACAAGCAAAGGATTTCCATCCTTATTTATGGAAAAGTACCCAGATACACTTAAGCACTTATCCATAATCTCTTCCAACTCGTCCCCTTTAGCTGCTACTACCTTGCAATCAGGAAATGTTTGCTCAATAAGCCCCTTTACATCAGGCGAAATCTTACCCTTTGTGTCCAAGATAATACGTCTGCCTGTGTCAAGCTCAATAACAGGTATCTCAGAAGTATTTATCGAAACATTAACTCCACCAGGTAGTGGCATAAAATACATACCTTCACTCTTTCCCTCGCCCCCCATTTTTGTAAAGGCTGGTAACATGGTATTTCTTATGATCTTATCTATATCTATCTTTTCTATATGCTTAGATGGCTCTTCCTTGGCAGGTAAGACTTCTTTTGATTTCACCACCTTATGAGTCAGGGCCGGCGGACGGCCTTCAGGTCTTGGTATCTTTACCTTTTGCCCCGGATACACCCAGTCAAGGTCTTTTATCTCCGGATTCAATTCCTTGATAAGCTTGAGATATTCACTAAATATGATCTCATCTGACAGCCCATACATCTCCCTTAAAATCATGGCCAGGTGTTGCCCTTTCTTTATCACATAAAGATCATGGCTTATTGCCTTTATCTCATGGCCTTTCTTTAGTGGGTGCTTGCTCGCAAGAGGCACCACAATCTTCTGCCCTGTTATAATATGATTAAGGTCTTTTATATGAGGGTTCAGCTCTCTAAATCGTTTGTAAAGATAGGGCAAATCCTCACTTCCCGCATTAAAGACATCCATAAGGATCTTCCACAGGGTATCCCCATATTTAACCGTATATTTCACATGATCTAAGGTTTGCACCTTTCGCGCATGTTTTACCAGTGTGATATCCTTTGCAAAAAGGGGTGCGACCGACCATAAAAATATTAAGCTTCCTACTATAATGCTTTTTCTCATTAGTAGATCTCCTTTAAAAAAAGCTCATCAGAGGCGGGCTTGCTCTTTGGCGGTAGTACCCCTTCTTTGAAGCATTCGAACCTCACCTCTTTAGACGAGGATGTGGCAAGTCTGCCTGTTTTGGTATCTACCCGGGCAAAGATTATCCCCTCTGGCACCCTGAAGTCTCTGACAGGTTTATCCTTTAATAATGACTTCATAAAAGCTACAAATATAGGACATGCAGCCCTGCTACCTGTCTCATTTTCGCCAAGGGGCAGCATATCATCATAGCCCACCCATACGCCACAAAGAAAACCCGGGGTATAGCCTATAAACCATGCATCTCTATTGTCATCACTAGTACCAGTCTTACCTGCAACAGGCCTTTTCACCGCCTTTGCCCTCCAACCTGTACCTCTTTTTATCACATCAGATAACATATTGGTGCTAATATATGATGTCTGTTCAGACAGGATCCTTTCAGCCTCCTTGGTATTTGAAGCAAGTACATCGTTTGCCTTATTATTATACAACACTTCCCTGGCTACAAAGATAGGACCTGAACCTTGTTGGACTATAGATTCAATGATATGGGGCTCAAATTTAAAGCCATAGGTAGCAAAGCAGGCATATGCCTTTGAAAGATCGAAAGGGGTGGTGCTGGCTGAACCCAGGGCTAAAGAGAGATCCCTGGGAAACGCAGAAGATATGTCAAACTTTTTTAAATAATTAATAGTATAACCAATGCCTGTCATCCTTAAGATCTTTACAGTAACTACATTCCTGGACAGGACAAGGCCGGTTCTCAGGCTTGTAGGGCCATAAAATTTATCCTCATAGTTTTTTGGCTTCCACTTTTCTCTATCTTCAGTATCCTCATATGTAATCGGAGTATCAACGATGATAGAGGCGGGAGTAAGTCCTTTATCAATAGCTGCTGAATAGATAAAGGGCTTTATGGCTGAACCGCTCTGCCTATGGCCATTTACAGCCCTATTAAATTGACTTTTAGCGAAATCTACCCCGCCTACCATAGCTATAACACTAGAATGCTCGATATCAAAGGCAGTAAGGGCTGCCTGCACTAATGGTTCCTGGGAGATCAGAAATCCATTTGGTGTATACCATAGTTGTATCAAATCACCAGGTCTAAATACATCTTCAGGTCTCCAAGATCCCTTTGGCTTTATCCATGCGTAGCTATCAGGGCCTAATTCAATACGCCTCCCACTCATATCAACAACAAGGGGGGAAACCTCAATTACCTCTGCCCAATAGAGATCATAAGGCTCAAACTCTCGCCATGCAAGATTGTTTGCCTGAAAGGAAAAAATTCTGGACTTCTGGATATCAGTACTACCCTTTAGGGGCCCTCGATAATTTCCCTGCCTCATCTCCAAGTCTATAGCCCCTTTCCTTATTGCACGGCAAGCCACATCCTGTAGTGGGGGCACAATTGTCGTATTTATAGTAATCCCTTTTGAGAACACATCCTCACCATACATCTCTATGACTTTGTTTCTTATATAATCAGTAACATAAGGATACTTAGTAAATAGGACTGCGGGTCTACCGATTATCTTTAAAGGGGCTTGATACGCATCTGTTGCCTCTGCATCAGAGGTGTATCCTTCCTGCATCATACGGGAAAGTACATACCATTGACGTCTCTTAGCTGCATTAAAGTTGCCAAGTGGAGAGTATCTTGAAGGGGCAGGGGCAAGTCCTGCAATAAGGCTTATTTCTGATAAATCCAGCTCCCAACAGCTTTTATCAAAATAGCGAATGGCAGCGGCCTCTACGCCATATGCACCACTACCCAGATATATCCGATTCAAATAGAGATTTAAAATTTGATCCTTTGTAAGTTTCTTTTCAATCCTCAAGGAAAGTATGGCTTCCCTCAGCTTTCGTACAACGGTCTTTTTGCGGGTTAAGAGATAGCTACGTACTACCTGCTGAGTAATAGTAGATGCACCCTGCACATAAGAGACAGCCCTTATATCTTTTATAAGTGCACTAAAAATCCTCGTTGTGTCCAGACCTGCATGCTCATAAAAGGTGGCATCCTCTGCAGCAATAAAGGCACGCTTCAAGACATCAGGTATCTTTTTGCCATCAATAACAATCCTTCCCTCAGGAGGAAAGTATGCAATTACGCTCCCATCTGCTCCTACAACCTTGCATAATTTCGTAGGCTCTAAATCTTTTAAGTCATTTACAGAAGGCAGGCCTCTAAAGACATACCAATAAAACCATATTCCTGAAAGAAGACATATAAAGATAAAAACCGAAATAAAGATCTTAGCCCACTTCATATATAATATTCCTTTATCTTAGAACCTATACTATTTTAACATAATTATAAATACTAAATGAAAAAGAAGCCAGGAGTCAGAAGCCAGAATGCATCCGATGCCCATAACCATTTTTATTTAAACCAATCAAACTAATAAAACCAATGAAACTATATAAATATCTTTCTCATATCAACCTTGATGAACTTGTAAAAAGTATAAAAG